>SEHC01000071.1 GCA_004173415.1 Lysobacteraceae bacterium | reverse complement strand
GCGCCGCTGCGCCTGGTGGTGCCGTGGAAATACGGCTTCAAGAGCATCAAGTCGATCGTAGCGATCAACTTCGTCGAGAAGATGCCAGAGACCGCCTGGCACGACCTGCAACCCTCCGAGTACGGGTTCTTCTCCAACGTCAATCCGGCCGTCGACCATCCGCGCTGGAGCCAGAAGACCGAGCGCCGCATCGCCGGCAGCGCGAGCAAGCTGTTCGCCGAACGCATTCCCACCCTGCCCTTCAACGGCTACGCCGCCCAGGTGGCCTCGATGTACGCCGGACTGGACCTGAAGAAATGGTTTTGAGCGCGGGCCGGCGCGGTCGCCGCTAGCGATGGCCGCTACGGCAAGGGCGATCGTCGCCACCAAGGCCGTGGCGCATGCGCTGGCCTTGCTGCCGGCAACGATCCTGGCCTGGCAGTTCCACGACGTGTGGAAGAACGCAAGCGACGCGCTGGGAGCCGACCCGGTCGCCGAGATCGAGCACCGCAGCGGCCTGTGGGCGTTGCGCATGCTGATGCTGGCGCTGGCCGTCACCCCCCTGCGGCAACTCAGCGGCAAGCCTGTGCTGCTCCGCTTCCGGCGCATGCTGGGGCTGTATGCGTTCTTCTACGCCAGCCTGCACTTCAGCGCCTACCTGGTCCTGGACCTGCGCGGCTACTGGATCCAGATCTTCGAGGAAATCGTCAAGCGGCCCTACATCACCGTGGGCTTCAGCGCCTGGCTGCTGCTACTGCCGCTGGCGCTCACCTCGACCAAGGGCTGGATCAGGCGGCTGGGCCGCAACTGGGCGCGCCTGCACAAGCTGGTCTATGCAATCGGCGTGCTGGCGGTACTGCATTTCTGGTGGCTGGTGAAATCCGACATCCGCGAACCGCTGCTCTACGCCACGATCCTCGCGCTGCTGCTGGGGTGGCGCGGATGGAAGGCGCTCAGCCGGCGCCGAACAGCAGCAGCACGCTGAGCGTGGCAGCGAGGAACAGCGCCGCCAGCAGCAGCCATGGCCAGCGTCGCACCGACTGCCGGCCCCTCGGCCGCGCGTCCTCGACCACGCCTTCGCGCGCATCGTCGTCGACCAGCTGCGGCGCCTCGCCACCGGCCTCCTGCCACGGCACCTCGACCACGAAACGGTGCTGCGCATCGAATGCGACCTGGTCGCCGGCCGCCAGCAAGGCCTCGCGCACCGGCATGCCATTGACCATGCTGCCCGTAGCCGAGCCGAGGTCGCGCAGCAGCACGCGGTCGCCGCGGCGCTCCAGCTGCGCGTGGCGCGGCGCGAAGCCCGGATCGTCGACCCGGATGGTGGCCTGCGCCGAACTGCCGACCACGCACGGCTGGCCCAGGGTGAAGCTGCGACCATGGTGCTTGCCGCCGATGCCGCGCAGCACGATGCGTGGATCGCTCGCATCGCCGGGATCGGGCCTGGGCAACGCATCCACGCCCTGGTGCGAGGCCTGCACCAGGATCTCGGCCCCGTCCAGGTACACCGTGTCGCCGGCGCGCAGCTGCGACATGCGCTGCACCGGGCGGCCGTTGACGTGGACCCCGCGGCAGCCGCCGGCCACCTGCAGCCAGAGTCCGCGGCGATCCATGCAGAACTGGGCCAGCAGTGCGCCCTGGGCGTTGTCGCCGACCCCGAGCAGGCCGCTGGCTTCGCGCACGACCCGGTGCACGCCGGTGACGAGCGCGCGATCGGGTTGCTGGCGATTGCCGAAATGGAGTCTGAGGTTTTCCACGCGGCGCGAGACTAACATGCCGCGTCGCCGCTTTGACTCGGCGCACCGCTTGCGCACAATATCCACCCGCCACCGGAACCTTGCGCATGCCCAGCATCGACATCAAGCACCGACACTCCAAGACTCCCGCGCAAGCGCGCAAGGCGATCGAAGAAGTGGCCAGGAAACTGGCCGAGCGCTTCGAATTCGAATACGAGTGGCAGGACGACACCCTCAATTTCGTCCGCTCGGGCGTCGACGGGAAGATCAAGCTGTCGCCCAAGAGCCTGCATGTGACCGCCAAGCTGGGCTTCATGCTGTCGCTTCTGAAGGATCCGATCGAATCGGAAATCCGCCGCGTGCTGGGCGAGAAATTCGACTGAAGCGCCCCGGCGTCGGCCGGCCTGGCGCCACGCCTAGCGGAATGGATCCGGATCGCCCTTGAACAGGCGCCGCGACACCTTGCGTTCCGAACGCTCGATGTCGGCAACGAAAGCCTTGCCATCGCCCAGCGCCGAGAACGCGGCGAAGCCGCGTTCCAGGAATCCCTGCAGCTCGCCAAGCCCGCTGGCCTTGGCCGGTCCGCGGGACAGGCGCAACAGCATCGCCACGCCGGGCGTCCGCACCGCCTTGGCCAGCCCCAGCCCGACTCCGGCGATCAGGTCGATCTGGTGCCCGCGCAGGCGTTGGTGCCCCACGTTGCGGTAAGCCTCCGCATACAGGGCATCATCCAGGCGCTGGCGCCTGGGGGCCAGGCGCTGCAGTTCGGCCGCCATGGCCAGGTCCAGCGCATGGGTCAGCGCCCCCAGTTCGATGCCGTCGGTCACCGTCTCCAGAACCCCCGCGGGCAACAACCGCTGCATCATCGGCAGGACCTTGGCCACGTTGGCATCGCGCTGGCTGAAATCGCGGTCGCCGTAGACATCGGTGACGAAGAACTGGGCCGCGGCACGGCGCTTGGGATCCTCCAGGAAGTGCTCGAAGCTCTGCTCCAGCCGCCGGGTCTGCCAGCTGCGCAATACCGGCAGCCAGCGCAGGCCGTTGCGGGCATCCCGATCCCGGTCATGCAGCGCCTGGTGCGCCGACAGCCGGCGTCCGAGTCGTTCAACCAGTGGATTTCCGCGCGCCATGCCCCGATCATCCGGTCGGCGGCATCGGTCCGCAAGCCTTGCAGCGCGCGCCGATCCGTGAACGCGGCGCTTACGGGCGCGGTTGCCGGTCGGCTACACTCGCCGGGTCATCGGCAACCGGACCGTGCATGCTTTCTCTCCACAATGCCCGCAAACGCGGCTCGGGCGGCCGCATCGGCCTTGCCATAGCAGGCGGCGGGCCGATCGGCGGGATGTACGAGCTGGGCGCACTGCGCGCCATGGACGAAGCCATGGACGGCCTGGACCTGACCCGGCTGGACTGCTACGTGGGGGTCAGCTCCGGCGCCTTCCTCGCCGCCGGCCTGGCCAATCGCATGAGCACCGCGGAGATGTGCCGGATCTTCATCACCGGCACCAGCGACGACGCGCAGTTCCGCCCCGAGGTTTTCCTTACCCCCAACTTCGGCGAGTACCTTCGCCGGGCCGCGCGTTTCCCGGGCCTGTACGCGGACTGGGCGCTGCGGCTGATGCGCAACCCGCGCAAGGCGGCGCGGGTCTCGGACCTGATCATGCAGTTCGGCGGCCTGGTGCCGACCGGCCTGTTCGACAGCGCCGGGGTCGAGCATTTCCTGCGCGACCTGTTCACCCGCCGCGGCCGCAGCAACGACTTCCGCAGCCTCGCTGCCGACCTGTTCGTGGTCGCCGTCGACCTGGACAGCGGCGAGGCGGTGCGTTTCGGCGAGAAAGGATGGGACGAGGTTCCGATTTCCCAGGCGGTGCAGGCCAGCTCCGCGTTGCCGGGCCTGTATTCGCCGGTGAAGATCAACGGCCGCCATTTCCTCGATGGCGCCCTGCGCCGCACCATGCACGCCTCGACGGTGCTGGAACGCGGCATCGACCTGATGATCGGGATCAATCCCCTGGTGCCTTTCGATTCCGGCCACGCCGCGCCGCAGGCCGGCGAGCAAGAGCGCCTGGGCCTCGCCAACGGCGGCCTGCCGGCGGTGCTGTCACAGACCCTGCGCACCCTGTTGCAGTCGCGGATGCAGATCGGCATGGAAAAGTACCCGCACCAGTTCCCCAACATCGACCAGATGCTGTTCGAGCCCAACGCCGAGGACGGTGAGCTGTTCTTCACCAACCTCTTCAGCTTCTCCGCCCGCCACCGGGTCTGCGAGCTGGCCTATCGCAACACCCTGGCGGACCTGCGCAAGCGCGCCCGGGTCCTGCAGCCGGTGCTGGCCGCCCACGGCATCGGCTTGCGCGAGGAGATCGTCAACGATCGCGGCCGTTCGGTGCTCGATGGCCTGGGCCTGGCCCCGCGCATGACCGACACCACGGCGCGGCTGCGCCGGGTCCTGGACGACGTCGACAACCTGGTGTCCCGGCAGCGCACGCCGCGCCGCGCAAACTCCCGCCTGAAGGCCGCTGGCTGACGGGGCGCCCGCGGCGCTGGTGTGAAAGCTCTAGACAGGCGGGTGATTCTGCGGCTTCCTCAATCCTCCTGTCGGCGGAACCCATGGCCAAGCTGAAGAAAACCGCGCGCAAGTCCACCTCGTCGAAATCCCCCGACCTGCAGGCGCAAGCCGAGCGGCTCTCGAAGAACCTTGGTGAATCGGCGCAGCAGGTCTGGCTCGCCGGCGTCGGCGCGTTCGGCCGGGCACAGGCCGAGGGCACCAAGCTGTTCGAAACACTGGTCAAGGAAGGCCTGTCGCTCGAGCAGGTGACCCGCAAGGTCGCCGGTGGCAAGGTCGACGCCGTTCGCGACGTGGTCGAGAACAAGGTCGGCCAGGCCCGCGAGCGCGCCTCGGACACCTGGGACCGGCTGGAGAAGGTCTTCGAGGAACGTGTGCAGCGCGCCCTGCGCCGGCTCGAGGTTCCCAGCCGCGAAGACCTTTCAACGCTGGTCGACCGGGTCGACTCGCTCAATGCGCAACTGCGCAACCTGGGCGGCGCTGCCCCGCGCAAGCCGGCGGCGAGCAAGAAGGCAGCCACCAGGAAGACGGCCACCAAGAAGGCTCCTGCCGGCAAGCCCGCCGCGAACAAGGCACCACGCAAGGCCGCCCGCAAAACCGCGGAGTGAGCCTGCGGCCGCATCAACGGCACACACTGTTTCCGCAAATTTGTTGCAAGGCAGCATCCAACCCGCAACAATTCCCGCCTGCCCGCCAGTCCCATCGAAGTACGTATGCTCCCCTCCCCTTACGACTTCGGACTGGCGGGCTTTTTCATATCCGCGGTAAGGCGCTGAAGTAGAATGTCGCGGTCCTCCCCGCGCCAGAAAGATAACCATGCCAGCTTGGCTGTTTGGATCCGCCATAACCCTCCTGGTGGGTGCCGCCGCCACCGCCTACCTGTGGATGATCCGCCGCCGCGACGATGAAATCGCGGCGGGACTGCTTGCACTGGCCGGCATGCGCTGGCGCGATTTCTCCCGCCTGGTGCTCGACTCCATGGAGCTGCGTGGCTTGCGTCGCCTGCCCTCGGTCCAGGAAACCCCGCAGGAGCAGCGCGCCAGCTTCATGCTCGGCGGCGACGGCAGGAAGCTCCTGCTGGCCTGCAAGCATGGTTCGGCCTACCGGATCGGCACCGCCGCAGTGGACGAATTCGCGTCCGAAGTGCGCCTGCGTGGCGCGCATGGCGGCATCCTGGTGACCGAAGGTGTGCTCGACAAGGGCGGGATCGAGAAGGCGCAGAAGCACAACATCGAGGTGATCGACGGTCCGCTGCTGTGGCCGGCCGTCAAACCCATGGTCGAAGGCAACCTGCAACGTCGGATCGTCGGCAACGCCACCGCGCGCGCGCGCCGCCATATCGGCATCGCCTGGCTCGGAGCGGTGACCTTGGGCCTGGCGTCAGCGCTGGTCTTCCCGGGCGTGCTTAATCCCCGCACCGGGGCTGCGCCGCAAGCCGGGACCACACCGGCCAGGGTCGCGCCCGCCAGCCCGCGCGTCGCCGGGAAGGGCGCGCCTGCCGAGGCTCCGGTCGGCACCGCCGCGGCGGCCGCGGCGGCTCCTGCGACCGCGGCGCCTGCCCCGGCCACCGTGGTGGTGACGGAGGCCGAAACCGAAAGGCATCGTGGCGAAATCTCGCGCAAGCTGGCCCAGACTCCAGGGATCACCCGCGGCGTCTGGATCTCGAGATCCACCCTATCGGTCGACCATAGCGCCGCCGAGCAGGAAGCGCTGGCGCTGGTCTGCAAGCAACTGCAGTCCTATCCCGACCTGCAATTGACCCGGGTGCAGATGAATCCACCGCAGGGCAGTGCCGGGCCTGTGCGCTGGCGGCAGTGCGAAGGGTTCTAGATCGATGAGCCGGCGCGGCGGTTGCCGCTCCGTCCCGCCGCCATCGGCGCTGGACCTAGCCGAAGGCATCCGCATATAGCGCTTGGACGCCAGCCTGGGACGATGGCAGGCCTGACCCGGGCGCGCGCTACCAGTGCACGCCGCGCATCAGCGAGGCGAATGCGATCTGCTCCTGGCTGGGCGCAGATTCCTTCAGCGCCTTGCGGTCGCCCTTGGCGGCGGCCGAGTCCGGGAACAGCTCGAACGCCGTGCTCATGATCACTTCGTAGGCCTTGGGTGCCAGCGCGTTGACCACCGATGAGAAAATGCCCAGGCGCGTGGCGATGCGGCTGGGTTTCTCGATGATCGCCTTGACCAGCAGGTCGGCCGCCTCGTCCGGGGTCAGGGTCGGCACGCTTTCGTACATCTTGGTCGGGGCGATCATCGGGGTCTTCACCAGCGGCATGTTGATGGTGGTGAAGCTGATGCCCTTGCCCGACAGTTCACCCTGCGCGCAGCGGCTGAACGCGTCCAGCGCCGCCTTCGACGCCACGTAGGCGGAGAACCGCGGCGAACTGGCCAGCACCCCGATCGAACTGATGTTGATGATGTGGCCCTTGCGCCGCTGGGTCATGGTCGGCATGAAGCCCATGATCAGGCGGATGCTGCCGAAATAATTCAGCTGCATGGTGCGTTCGAAATCGTGGAAGCGGTCGTAGCTTGCCTCGATGGAGCGGCGGATCGAACGACCGGCGTTGTTGATCAGGACATCGACGTGGCCGTGTTCCTCCAGCACCAGCTTGACCAGCCTGTCGCAGTCGGCCATGTCGGCCAAATCGGCGGTGTAGGCGAAGACCTTGCCGCCTTCCTTCTTCATCGCATCGCGGGCCTTGAACAAATCCTCCTCGCCGCGGGCCACGATGACCGTCACCGCCCCCGCCTCGGCCACGCGCTGGGCCGTGGACAGTCCGATGCCGGACGAACCCCCGGTGATCACCACGACCTTGTTGCGGACCTTGCCCTTGAGGGTGCGATCGATGAACAGGTCCGGGTCGAGGTGGCGCTCCCAGTAGTCCCACAGGCGCCAGGCATAGCCATCCAGCCTGGGCACCGAGATGCCACTGCCCTTCAACGCGCGTTCGGTCTCGCGACTGTCGAAACGGGTGGGATAGGTGATGAACTTGAGCACTTCCCTGGGTATCTGGAAGTCGCGCAGCAGCATGCCGAGGAAGCGCTTGACCGGGGGCAGGTTGCCGACCGCGCCGCGGATGCCGCTGGGTACGAAGGCGAACATGCGCGCGTCCACGCGCATGGTCATCTCCGGCGCATGGCCGGCGCGGCAGAAGGTGTTCAGCACCTCGCCGACCCGCAACGGCTCCGGATCGGTCAGGTGGAAGGTGTGCCCGTCGAGCTTCGGCTTGTGGGCGATGTGGTCCATCGCATCGGCGACGAAGTCCACCGGCACGATGTTGATGCGGCCTCCTTCGATGCCCAGCACCGGCATCCACGGCGGCAGCATCTCGCGCAGCTTCTTGATCAGGGTGAAGAAGTAGTAGGGCCCGTCGATCTTGTCGATCTCGCCGGTCTGCGAATGTCCCACCACCATGCCCGGGCGGTAGATGCGCCATTTCAGGCGTTTCTCCTCGCGCACCAGGCCTTCCGAATCATGCTTGGTCCGCAGGTAGGGATCGTCCAGCCCCTCGGCTTCCTCGAACATATCCTCGCGGAATATCCCCGGATACAGCCCCGCGGCGGCGATGGAGCTGGTGTGGTGGAACACCCCGGCCTTGATCGCCGCACCCAGGTCCAGCGCGTGCTGGGTGCAGCCGGCCTTCCTGGCGATGGTGTCGAACTTCTTCTGCGAATCCTTGCGCACCAGCACGTGGATGGTCCCGCTGCGCTTGAGCAGGTTGCTGACCAGGTAGCGGCCGATGAACCCGGTTGCGCCGGTGACGAAGTAGCTCATGTGCAGGTCGTCCTGTTGTGCGGGCGGCGCCCCTCCGACGCGCCCTGCCGGCCTAAATTGCCAGAGATGCCCGGTTTCGACAATGCCGCGCCGCGCCATGGTGGCCGCCCGGCATTGACCGGCATAGCCACCCATGTTGTGATGCGCGCGATCACCGGGAGGCACATTGCATGGCAGACCTGAAAAGCAGCTTCGAACAGGCATCCAAGGCCATCCAGGGCCTGTCCGAGCGTCCCGACAACGACACGCTGCTGCGCCTGTATGCGCTGTACAAGCAAGGCTCCGAGGGCGATGTCAAAGGCGACAAGCCGGGCTTCTTCGATTTCGTCGGCACCGCCAAGTACGAGGCCTGGGCCAAGCTCAAGGGCACCAGCCAGGAAGAGGCGCAGAAGAAATACGTGGACCTGGTGAAGAAGCTGACCGCCTGACCCGGCAGGACCCATCACCGTGGCCCGCAACACGCGGCAACGCATCCTCGACGCCTCGCTTGCGATGTTCAACACGCAGGGCGAGCCGCATGTCACCACCAACCACATCGCCGACGAGCTGGAAATCAGCCCGGGCAACCTGTACTACCACTTCCGCAACAAGGACGACATCATCGAGCAGCTGTTCGCGCGCTATGAAGAGCGCATGGACACCGCGCTGGCCACTCCGGCGGCGCGGCTGCCGGGGCTGGAGGACATCTGGCTGCAATTGCACCTGGTGTTCGAGTGCATCTGGGACTACCGCTTCGTGTACCGGGACCTGGTCGAGATCCTCAGCCGCAACCGCCGCCTGCGCCTGCGCTTCGCCCGCATCCTCAAGCGCGCCGACGACAGTGCGCACACGGTCATGCGCGGCATGTCGCAGGCCGGGGTCATGCGGGCCACCCCCGCCGAACTGGCCAGCACCGCCACCAACGTGCTGGTGGTCGCTACCTTCTGGCTGAACTACTCGGCGGCGCGCGGCGACAAGGACGAACAGGTCGCCATCCGCCACGGCATCGTCCAGGTGATGATGCTGCTGGCGCCGTTCCTGCGCGATGCCGAACGGGTGCACCTGAACACCCTGATCCAGGCCTACCTGGACTGATAAGCGGGTCCGGCGGGATCGCGAGCGTGGCCGACCCGTGCCCGCCGCTGCGTTGTCGTTGCCATAGCGCCTGCAATCGCGCCGCCCGCGCGATCGCCGGATCCGTCGGCCGGCCACCGTGGGGCGATCATGCCGAAACTTTTCCCTTTGCGTTGTTGCAGCTGGCTGCTGGCCGCGGCCACGTGTGCCTGCACGCCTCCGTCGCAGGATGAGACCGCCACCGGCAACACCACGCCCGCCGCGGCGGACACCTCCCGCCCGGCGACACCACGCCCGCCCACCTACGCAGAAGTGAAGGCAGCGCTGCAAGGCATGCACGAGGACCGACTGACCGGAGGCTTCAACACGCCGTCGATGCCGGTAGAGGCCCAGATGCAGGCCGGCGTGGAAGCTTCCGTCGGTTGCGCGCCCGGGTATCCCTGCGTGCTCGACCTCGTCCATTGCAACGCGGGCAGCGAGTACCTCGGCAGCGAGTCCGAAGCCGGCGTCGACCGGACATTGGCGGGTATGGCGGACATCGCCTTCGAAGTGATCGGCTTGCAGGCCATCCTCGGCGCCTCCGGCTATCCGGCCGACACCTGGCAACCGCTGGTATCGAGCTATGAAGCCGATGCACTGGCGGCGCTGGGCGGGGAACCGCCGGCGCAGACGCCGACAGACGCGGGAGACGCGGCAGACGGGTCATCCGGCTTAGATTCGGGACCCGAATCGGCCCTGCATGAATCGCTCAAGCGCACCCTCCGGCCGACGGCGTGCTGTTCGACGTCGCCGGCGATTACCAGTATCGCGTGGACTGGCCCGACGGCAGCAAGCGGCAAGGCAAATTCAGCTTCACCCACCTGGAAGACGGCCAGACCGTGACGATTTCCAAACCATGAGCCAGGGCATCGAAGGCTTCCAGCGCCTGCTGGACCTGTTCCGCAAATCCTCGACCTGGACCTCGGGTGGCCTGGTCGCGGTGCCATTCCTGGCCGGACTCGCGCATCTCTCGCCGCCGTGGCCGCCAGGCGTCATCGCCACCACCGCGATCCTGCAACTGGTCGTGCTGGCCATCGCCTACCAGGTCCTGCAGGGGCGCACCCGCCGCACCACTACCTTGATGATGCTCATCGGCATCGCGGTGATGCTGGCCTGTTCGGCGGCCTACCTGCAGCAGCTGGCGCGGCACACCTACCAGGTGCCCACCACCGAGGAGCGCTTCGCCAAGGGCAGCCAATGCACCGACGATGCCCTGGCCGTGTTCCCCGGCCAGTGCCCGGCTTTGGGAAACGACGCACTGCGTACCGCCGAATACGAAGCCGAGCGCCTGTGGACAGCCGAATCCATCGATGCCGTGCGCCTGCGGCTGGTGCTGCTCTGGTCGCTGGCCTACGTGGGCCTGGCGTGGACGCTGGGTGCCTTCTTCGTGTTCCAGATGCGCGGCCGTTACCTGCAGGCGCCGCCACCAGGCAGCCCCGGGGCGGAGCAGGCCGAAGCACCGGCTGACGCTTTTCCGCAGCACAACACGCGCTCGACACCGGTTGCCGCGATCGATCCAGGCAGCGTGCAGTGGCAATCAGCCGAACCTCCCGCGAATGCGGCGCCCTTCCCGCCTCCGGTTTCGGCTCCTGCCCCCTCACCCGTGGCCGCGGCGCCTGAAGCCCTGCCAGAAGCCTTTCCCGAACCGATGCCAGAACCGATGGCCTCTGCGTCGCCGCCCGCAACCGACGAGAGCGGCGGTCGCCTGCTGAGGGGCGACGAGCTGCCCACTACCGCCGGCGCCGAACCGGACGAGGCCAGGCCGACGGAGAACGCCCATCGCTGGATCAACGCGCGCCTGGAAGATCATCCGCAAGGCGAACCCCTGAAGGTCGGGCAGGCCTGCACGCTGGCTTTCGGCATCGACGCCCAGGCCCTGGAGAACCTCGGTGCGGGCTCGTCGGTGCCTTCGCAGGTCGTGGTGCCGCAGGACCAGGCCGAGCTGACCCTGACCGTGCAGTTGAACAGCGACGACTTCCGCATCGACGATGCGACGCGTCCGCTGCGGGTGCTGGCCTCGGGCCTGTCCTCCGGACGCGCCCGCTTCGACATCACCCCGCTCCACGACGGCCCCGGCACGCTGCTGGCGACGTTCCACAGCCAGGGCAATTTCGTCCAGCAGATGACCCTGGTGTTGCAGGTCGGCGCCGCCACCACGCCCTCGCCCCAGGCCACCCGCGCCGGGCGCCCCTTGCTGGCATCGAAGAGCCTGCGCAGGCGCGACGTCGGCATCTCGGTTTCGCCGGCCGCGGCCGGCGGCTTCGATTGCACGATGTGGGGTGCCACCCAGGGACGCGCCCGCCTGCCGATCCAGGCTGCCGAACTGGCCGATGCCATCGAGCAACTGCGCAAGGCGCTGATGAACGTGGTCATGCGCAAGGCGGCGCCGAAGTCGTTCCCGTTCCAGGATGCCATCGACATCGCGCCGGAACACCGAGACGCCGCGCTGGTCGAGCTGGCCAAGGCCGGCTACCTGCTCTACCGGATGCTGTTCCACCACCCCGCGGCCGACCTGCAGTGCAAGGCGATGGGCGACTGGCTGCGCAAGCAGGCGCTGGATTCCACCACAATGCTCATGCTGCAGGTGATCGGCGATGGCTTCCCGGTGCCGTGGGCGCTGCTGTACCTGGCCGATGCCTGGGACGAGAACGCGGTGACCTGGGAAGGCTTCCTCGGCCTGCGCCACGTGATCGAGCAGATCCCTCTGCAGAACGAGATGTCCACCGCCGACAGCCTGATCCAGGAGCAACCTGCCGGCCTGGCGGTCAGCCTGAACCTCAACACCGGCATCGACGCGCAGATGAACCTGGACGTGGTGCAGCGGCAGGCCAGCTACTGGGACGCGCTGAAGTCGAAGCGCCCGGGCCTGCGCGTGACCACGCGCACCCAGGCCTCCGAACTGCTGAGCGCGCTGGCCAGCAGCGACACCGATGACCAGATCCTCTACCTGTTCTGCCACGCGACCAGCGTAGGTCTCGGCGGCGTCGGCGGGCCGAACGGCTCCAGCCTGACGCTGTCGAACGACAAGGCGCTGACCCTGGGCGAACTCAACCTCATGGCCGCCACCGACCGCAAACTGAAGGGCAATCCGCTGGTCTTCATCAACGCCTGCGAATCGGGCGAGCTATCGCCGCTGTTCTACAACGGATTCGTGCCGTATTTCATGAGCAAGGGCGCGCGCGGGGTGATCGGAACCGAATGCAAGATGCCGGCGCTGTTCGCCGCCGAGTGGGCGCGCCTGTTCTTCGACGAACTGCTGGCCGGCAAGCCGCTGGGCCAGACTTTCCTGGACCTGCGCCGCAGGTTCCTCGTCGATCACGGCAACCCGCTCGGCCTGCTTTACGGCCTGCACAGCAATGCCGACGTGCAACTGGTCGGCTCCGCCACGCCGCTGGATCCCTGACTCAAAATCATTCCCCCTGGAGCAAACCGATGCGCATCGACGTCCCTGGCAGCGACCTGCACTACCAGCTGGTCAGCTTCGACAAGCACGGCGCCGAGCGCGCCGCGAACGGCATTCTGGCCAGCGACGAGCTGGTGGCGCTGCTGGCAAACGCCAGCGCGCCGGTAACCGACGTGTTCCTGCTCAGCCATGGCTGGAAGGGCGACGTGCCCGCTGCGATCCAGCAATGCAACGACTGGATCGGGCAGATGGGCAGGATGGACGAGGACCGCGCCAAGGTGCGCGCATTGCGTCCGGGCTTCAATCCGCTGATCGTCGGCCTGCATTGGCCAAGCCAGCCGTGGGGCGAGGAGAAGCTCGATGCGGGCTCCAGCCCGCGCTTGCTGTCGGGGGACGAGCCCGCGGACATCGGTGCGTTGGTGGAGGAGTATGCCCAGGCCATCGCCGACACGCCGCGCGCGCGCCAGCTGTTGCAGGACATCTTCGAACTGGGCGCGCGCCAGGGCAGCGCCGACCCGCTCGATCCCGCGCTCGCGCAGGCCTACCAGGACCTGCGCGAGGAAGCCTCGCTGGAGAACGACGAAGACCTCGACGATCCCACCCACGCCGACTGGGATCCCCGCCAGGCGTTCGACGCGGCCATCGGCGAAGCCCAGCCTGGCGATGGCGGCGGTGGCGGCCGCCTGCTGGGCGGCGGCGGAGTGGCCAATGCGCTGCTCTCGCCGCTGCGCCAGTTGTCGTTCTGGAAAATGAAGAACCGGGCCAGGGCGATCGGAGAAACCGGCGTGTCGGAGCTGCTGCGCAAGCTGCAGGCCGCCGCGCCTGCGCAGGCGCGCTTCCACCTGATGGGCCACAGCTTCGGCTGCATCGTGGTCTCGGCGGCAATCGCCGGCAATCCGGGTGGCCCGGCGCCACGACCGGTGCACACGGCGATCCTGGTGCAGGGTGCGTTGTCTCTTTGGGCTTACTGCGCCGACATCGATGGCAGCCCCGGGTACTTCCACTCGATCGTCAGGAACAGGCAGGTCAGCGGGCCGATCCTGACCACCCGTTCCGGATTCGACACGGCGGTGGGCAAGTACTATCCGATGGGCGCAGGCATCGCTGGGCAGAAGACCCTGGCCGAGTTGCCCAGGTACGGCGGGGTCGGCAGCTTCGGGCTGCAGGGACTGGCGGCGCTGGCCCACGACCGGCCGATCGGCTCATCCAGCGAGGAGTACGGCTTCGTCGCCGGCAGGGTCTACAACCTGGACGCGGCGGCGGTGATCCGCAACGGCGATGGCGCTTCCGGCGCGCACAGCGACATCGCCCATCCTGAAGTGGCGCACGCCGCATGGCAGGCGATCATGGCCGGGCTTTGACGCCGATGTCCCCGAACGCAAAACGCCCCGGCAAACCGGGGCGCATGGAGGCAAACCACTCGCCACCGAAGCCGCTGCGATCAGCGCGCGGTCTTGCGAACCGTGCGCTTGGTGGCGGGCTTGGAGGCGGCAGTCGTCGCGCGCGTGCGCTTTGCCGCGGCCTTCCTGGCCGGCTTGCGCTTGCGGGCCGTGGCCTTGGCCTGGGGCTTCAGCCCCAGCTTGGCCAGCACCGGGGCGAGGCGGGCTTCGACCTCGGCACTGAACTTCCCGGCCGTGGCTTCGCCCTGCTCGCGCACGCTGGCGATGCCGCCGCGCACGTTGGCCTGGGTGTCGCTGGCGAACTTGCCGGCCTGCTTCTTCAAAGACTCGACGCGGGAGGCCGCATCGTTGGCGGCAGTCGAGGCTTCGCGACGGGCTACGGCGACCAAGCCCAGGCCGGCCAGCCAGAGGTGACGCAAGGTGGTTTCCTGTGCCTTGGAGGCGGTTTTCTTCTTGGCGGCCATGGGGGGCTCCGATGTGCCGGCCCGGATGGCCGGCTTGCGGGGATGGAGTCTGCCCAGCGAGGCTGGAGCAAACACACTATTGGCCGCGCTGCCGGCGCCTGGCCGAGGCTTGCCAGCCGCCACCGCTGCGGCCATGCTCGACCCAATTCCTTGGAGGGGATCCACATGGCGGCAAAATCATCCCGATGGGCAGCGTTTCCGCATGAAGCCAAGGGCTTTGCCTACGCAGGAGACGCACTGAAGAAAGCGTGGCCGGCCCTGCATGCCGGCGACAACGAGCCCTATCCCGACACCAAGCGCGCGCAGGCACTGCTGGATGCCGCGGGCAAGGCGGCCAAGGGCCTGGATGCCGACACCCTGGCCGGCAAGTTGCAGGCGTCCTGGCGTGCCTTCCACCACGGCGACTTCCAGGCCGCGTTCGAGGCCGGCGAAGCGCTGGGACCGTTGGGTGCCTCGGTCGCGGTCAAGGCGCTCGGCATCCACGCCACCTATCTGGTCGAAGACGACGCCGAGAAACTGAAGCGCTTCGAGCAGGCCGGCAAGCTGGCCGAGGCTGCGGTCAAGCTGCTTCCTGACGAAGCCAACAGCCACTACCGGCACGCCTTCGCCCTGGGCCGCTACAGCCAGGGGCTGAGCATCGCCAAGGCGCTCAAGCAAGGCATCGCCGGCAAGGTCCGCGAGGCCCTCGACACGACCCTGGAACTGGCCCCCAAGCACGCCGAGGCGCACACCGCACTGGCCCTGTACCACGCCGAGATCATCAGCAAGATCGGGGCGATGATCGGCGGCCTGACCTATGGCGCCAAGACCACCGAGGCCGAGTCGCACATCAAGACCGCGCTCAAGCTGACCCCCGATTCGCCCATCGCCCACGTCGAGCACGGCAACGTGCTGCTGCTGTTGTACGGCGACAAGAAGGAAGACGCAGCGGCCGAGGCATTCGAAAGGGCCGGCAAGCTCAAACCGAAAGACGCGATGGAAGCGCTGGACGCGGCATATGCGAAATCCCAGCTGGAGTAGGCCGATCCTGGCGGCGGCGCTGGCCGCCGTGGCCGCTGTCTGCGCGGCGCAGAGCGTGCCGCCGCCGGTGGCCGCGACTGCGCCCGCGCCGGTCGCGGCCGGCACCGACAACGTCGGCGCCGATGCACTGGCCGACGCCCTCGCCTGCCGGATCGGCGCGGCGCGCTATCCGGGACTGATGCAGGAAATCCGCGGCGAGCGGCAACAGGATTTCCGCCAGGTCTATCGCCAGTACAGCGAGCCGATGATGGACCTGTACCAGTTGCAGGAGCCGGTGAGCGCCTGGGGCAACCGGAGCGAGGTGGTGGTGATCGCATCAAACAGGGTGATGCTGGCCGTGGAAGGTTCGCTGGACGAAGTGACCGCGCGACTGGAAACAGCGCTCGAGCAATCCAGCCAATCGCCGTTATCCGGGGGCCTGGACGACCAGCACGCCCTGCTGATATTCGAAGCCGGACAGCCAGGCCTGGAAGGCATGGTCCTGCTGGGCTGCGAATACCGGATCCCGGGCGCTTCGCTGCTGGAGGACCCGGCAGACGCCTGGCGACGGTTGCGCGACGCACCGCTGGCCACGCCTGTTCGCTGAAGCATGCCGGCCCTGCGCGAGTGATGCTGAAGCGCGATCCGGTGCTGCCCTGCCCGCTCCCCGCACGCGCCCTGCTGGCCCGCTATCGCCAGCAAGGGGCGTTCACCGACTGCTACACGATCGACCTGGCCTTCGCCTGCACCCATGTGCAGTACGTGGCTGCCTTCTACACCACGCCCCTGTTCAAGATCGAACGCCTGCTGCTCGCGCTCGCCGTCTTGCGTCCATCCACCGATGCGCAGGCCGGACAGCTGGCGCAGGGAACCACCGACCGGTTCGCCGCATGGCACGTGGAAGAGCGGCGCGATCTCTGCCGTGGTTCCGGCAGGCCGACCAGGCAAACGCGCCAATCGCATCGGCCTGGTGTTCGGCGGCCTGCTCGGATTCCATCGCCTCTATTCGCGACTGCTCTTGCGCGCCGCCGCCACGCGCCTGCGCCGGCAGGCTCCCTAGGCTCAGAGCCTCGGCAGGTCGAAGACCAGGAGCTCGGCGCCACGTCCTCCGGCGATCGTCACCGAGGCTTCCTCCACGTACAGCAGTGCATCGCCCGCGACCAGCCTGCGGTCGTTGACCAGGGCCTCGCCACGGGCCACGTGCACGTAGGCCAGTCGACCCGGCGCGATCGCCAGCTGGGCACGCTCGGCATCGTCGAACAGGCCCGCGTACAGGCGCGCGTCCTGGTGGATGAGCACCGATCCGTCCCCGCCATCGGGACTGGCCACCAGCCGCAGGCGGCCGCGCTTGTCGGCCGGGCTGAAGTGCTTCTGCTCGTAGGAAGGCGCCACGCCCTGGCGATCGGGAATGATCCAGATCTGCAGGAAGTGGGTGGTGCCGTCCTGGCTATGGTTGAACTCCGAATGCTGCACGCCGGTACCGGCGCTCATGCGCTGCACGTCGCCAGGCACGATGCTGGAACTGGTGCCCATCGAATCCTTGTGTCCCAGGGCGCCATCCAGCACGTAGCTGATGATTTCCATGTCGCGGTGGCCGTGTTCGCCAAATCCACGGCCGGCGGCCACCCGGTCCTCGTTGATCACCCGCAGCGGGCCCCAGTGGACATGGGCCGGGTCGTTGTAGCCGGCGAAGGAAAAGCTGTGCCAGGAGTCAAGCCAGCCATGGTTGGCATGGCCGCGTTCGCCGGCAGGCCTCAGGGTGATCATGTCGCGCTCCTTTGTGCGGGAAAGCGGCAGCATGATCGCAACACGAATGGCGGTAAAGCTATCCGCATTCTATTGCTTGTTCTATTTTTGCAATTATTCTTCGGAACGAAACCGCTGCAGGCCGGCCAACGGGCTCAATGCACGGCTGTGCTCTCCCGTGGCACGTAGCGCGGCCAGCCACCGGCCAGCGACTTGTACAGCGATACCACCGCCAGCGTATTGCGCACCCGGCCCCGGGCGAACTCGTCCTCGGCCTGCAGGCCGGCGCGCTCGGCTTCGAGCACATCCAGCACGTCGATGGCGCCATTGTCGAAACGCAAGCTGGCGATGCGGGTGGCGCGCGCGCCGGCGGCCGCGGCCTGCTCCAGGTGCTGGTTCTCTTCCGCGCTGCGGGCAACCCGCACCAGCGCGTTCTCGGTTTCCTCAAGGGCCCGCAGCACGGTCTTCTCGTACTGCGCGAGGTCGGCGGCGGTGGCCGCATTGGCTGCCGCGATGCCCGCGCGCACCCGACCGACATTGAGGAAGGAACCGTCGATCCCGAATGCGATCAGGCGCGTCTCGCTGTCGCGCTCGAACAGGGCCCCGGCATCCAGTGCCTGGGTGCCGATCAGCCCGCCCAGGGTGAAGCGCGGGAACAGGTCGGCGGTGGCCACGCCGACGCGCGCGGTGGCCGCGCCCAGCCTGCGTTCGGCCGCGGCCACGTCGGGACGGCGACGCAGCAGTTCGGCGGGCGTGCCGGCGGCAATGGATTCCGGGAGCGATGGCAATGGCGTGGCCGCGTCGATGCCCGCCAGCACCGTCTCCGGCGCGCGCCCGAGCAGTACCGCGATGCGATGGGTGGATACCGAGATCGCCGATTGCAGCGCCGGGATGCGGGCGCGGTTGCTTTCCAGCTGGGTCCGCGCGCGATCCACTTCGAAGGAACTGCCGATGCCGGCGCTGCTGCGCAGGTCGATCAGGCGCAGGGTCTCGGCCTGGTTGTCGGCGTTGCGCCGGGCGATGCGCAGCTGCTCCTGCAAACCGCGCAGGCCGAAATAGGTTTCGGCCAGGTCGGCAACCATCACCACCTGCATCGTAGCGAGGTCGGCGGCGCTGGCCTCGGTCTCGGCGCGCTGCGCCTCGATGCCGCGACGGATGCGGCCGAAGAAATCCAGTTCCCACAATGCGCCGATGCCCGCACTGTACTGGTGGTCGACATCGCGCCCTGTCCGGTCGACGCCCGGCAATTGATCGGCGCTGCCGCGCGTATCGCTGGCTTCGGCACTGGCGCTCAGCGTGGGCAGCCGGTCGTACTTCGAATCGCGCAGCAGGGCGTTGGCCTGCTCGTAGCGGGCCCACGCGATGCGCAGGTCGTGGTTGGCGAGCAATGCCTCATCGACCAGTTCTTCCAGCACCGGATCGCCGAAGCTGCGCCAGAACTCCAGGTCGACCGAGGGCGCCGTCGCCTGCTCCGCCTGCGATGAAGGAGCCGCGTTCGAGAACCGGTCCACCGCGGGCAGATCCGGACGCACGTAGTCCGGGCCGACCGTGCACGCCGCCAGCAGCACGCTGGCGACGGCGATGCTGAGGGTCCGGATCACCATGGCAGCACCTGTTCGAGATGGAAGTAGCCACCGGTCGGGCCGTCGTTGTCGATCAGCGCCAGCCTCACGCTGGTGCGCGCGCCTTCGGGCACGGACAGCTCGCCGTTCTGCTGGTCGCCGGACTTGTTCATGTCCGTCTGCACATAGCCCGGATGGATGGTGTTGACCTTGATCCCGGCATCCTTCAGCTCGTGCGCCAGGTGCACCGTCCACGCGTTGACCGCGCTCTTTGACACGTTGTAGGCCGGCACGCCCTTGAAGTCGTAGATGAAGGACGCCGGGTTCTGGTGCTCCGAGATCGAACCCAGCAGGCTGGAGACGTTGACGATGCGGCCCGCGCCGGACTTTCGCAGCAGCGGCAGGAAGGCCTGCGTCGTTTCGATCAGGCCGAACACATTGGTGTCGAACGTGGTGCGCCAGGTACCGAGCGACTGGCCGGAGGCGCCCTTGGCGGCGTCGTCGACCAGGATCCCGGCGTTGTTGACCAGGATGTCGAGCTTGCCGAACTTCCCGGCCACGAGGTCGGCCGCGGCGGCGATGCTGGCGCTGTCGGTGACGTCCAGCTCGATCGCCTCGACCGGCAGGCCTTCGCCTTGCAGGGTCAACGCCGCATCGACGGCCTTGGCGCGATCGCGACCGGCCAACAGTACGTGCACGCCGGCCTGGGCCAGCTGGCGGACGGTTTCGAAACCGATGCCGCGGGTGGCGCCGGTGACCAGCGCGGTTTTGGATGTGTTGTTCATGTGGATCTCCAGATGAGTGGGCGAATCAGGGATGTATCGCAGCAGCAGCAGCGGGCGCGGCTTCGTGGGACACAAGTTTGCGCCCCGCCAGCTTGCGCAGGGCGACGTAGAAAACCGGGGTGAGGAACAGGCCGAACAGGGTCACGCCCAGCATGCCGGCGAACACGGTGATGCCGGTGACCGAGCGAACTTCCGCGCCCGCGCCCGAGGACAGCACCAGCGGCACGGTGCCGGCGATGAAGGCCACCGAGGTCATCACGATCGGGCGCAGGCGCAGGCGGCAGGCTTCCAGCGCCGCCTCCACGATGCCCTTGCCCTGCAGTTCCAGTTCACGGGCGAACTCGACGAT
>SEHC01000507.1 GCA_004173415.1 Lysobacteraceae bacterium | reverse complement strand
TGGACCCGGGGATGATGCTGTACCCGACCGGCAACAAGGACGGGCTGATGTGGGAAGTGGAAGACGAGCTGGGCAACAAGGGCTGGGTGAACTCCACCAGCATCGAGCTTTCCCGCTAAGCGCCGGCCTCCCGCCGCGCGATCCGGAGGGCCGCATGCGAATGCGGCCCTTCGCATTTCCGGCGCCGGCCGGTCGCCCCGCTTGGGTTTGGCCGCCAGCGACCCGATAATCGGGTCATGGAAATCAAATCCGACAACCCAGACCACGGCTTCCAGTTCCCCGGTACCTTCGAGCTGAGCGCGATGGGCAGCGCCGATACCGGCCTGGAAAGCGAACTGCCACGGTTGCTGGCCGCGGCCGGCATCGAGGTGCAGGAGGAGCGCATCAGCTGGAAGCATTCCTCCAGCGGCAAGTACGTGTCGGTCCGGATCGCGTTCCGGGCCGAGGATCGCGCCCAGTACGACGCCGCGCACGCCGCGCTGCGCGCCCACCCGGAAGTGAAGTGGACCCTGTGAGCCGCTGGCCGTGCCGGGTGCGGTCGCTGGGCCGGCAACGCTACGAGCCGGTGTGGCGCGCCATGCAGCGTTTCACCGACGTGCGCGACGAACACAGCGCCGACGAGATCTGGATGGTCGAGCACGAGCCGGTGTTCACCCTGGGCCAGGCCGGCAAGCCCGAGCACGTGCTGGCCGCCGGTGACATCCCGGTGATCCACGTCGACCGCGGCGGCCAGGTGACCTACCACGGCCCCGGACAGATCGTCGCCTATCCGCTGCTGGACCTGAAGCGGATGAAGGTCGGGGTGCGCGAATACGTCTGCAGGATCGAGCAGGCCATCATCGACACCGCCGCCGACTGGAACATCCACGCCGAGCGCCGCGAAGGCGCGCCGGGGGTGTACGTGGCCGGGGCCAAGGTCGCCGCACTCGGCATCCGCGTGCGCCGCGGCTGCACCTTCCACGGGCTGGCCTTCAACATCGCCATGGACCTGGAGCCGTTCGCGCGGATCAATCCCTGCGGCTACCAAGGTCTGCAGGTCACCTCCCTGGCCGACCTCGGCGGCCCTTCCGGGATGCAGGCGGTGGCGCCGGTGCTGCTGGCCCACCTGGCCACCCAGTTCGACCTGGAGTTGCAGGAAGAAAGCGCGCTGCCGGACCTGTCCCGCGTAGCCTGAGCCGGCCGCCCTGGGGCCCGTGACACAATCGGACTCAATGCAGCCGGCCGCGCCAAGCACCGCCCACGAAGCACTGAACGCGCTGGCCGCGCGCGGCCTCTCGCGGCTGGCCGAGGAATCGCCGCTGGCCGCCGGCCTGCTGGCAGATGCGGCCGTGGCCGAGCGCGTCGCCCGGGTCGCGATAGCCAGCGATTTCGCCCTGGAAACCCTGCGCAGGCAGCCGGCGCTGCTGGAAATCCTGGCCCGTGACGACGGCGCGGCGCCGCTGCCACCGCCGCTGCTGGACGCCGATGCGCCGGCCCAGTGGCCGGGGCAGCTCCGCCTCTACCGCACGGCCGAGTCCACCCGCCTGGTCTGGCGGGACGTGCTCGGTCTGGCCGACGTCGATGCGATCCTCGACGGCAGCACGCGGCTGGCCGAGGACTGCCTGCGGATAGCGCTGGCCGCGCTGGAAGGAGACTTCGCCCGCCGCCATGGCGTGGTGCGCGCCGCCGACGGTTCGGTGCAGCGGCTGGTGGTGTTCGGGCTGGGCAAGCTCGGTGGCGGCGAACTCAACTTCTCCTCCGACATCGACC
>SEHC01000506.1 GCA_004173415.1 Lysobacteraceae bacterium | reverse complement strand
CTCTGGTCGGTGGCGCCCAGGATCACCGAGGGGTTGGCTTCGGCCTGGATCCCGGCCAGGACCCGGACCAGGTTGACCAGGCGCTCGGGATCGACCTTCATGCCGATGCGCACGGTGGCCTGGTTGTAGGAATGGGCCAGCGCGTCGACCAGCCGCACCGAGCCATGGCTGCGGCGATCCGAGTTGGTCGGGTTCCAGCGCCGGTTCTTGCCCAGCTGCACGGTGACCGGGCCGTCATCGACGTAGCTGGCCAGCGAATACCGGTCCGGCTGGGCCAGCGCCAGCAGGTAGACGAAGGGCTTGAGCAGGGAACCGACCGGGCGCTGCGCCTCGACGGCGCGGTTGAAGCCAGGCTGCGACACGTTGCGGCTGCCGACCACGGCCAGCACGTCGCCGTCGTGCACGTCGGTCAGCACCAGCCCGGCCTGCAGCGGCGGGCGCTTCTTGTTCTCGACCGACTTGAGGGTGCGGGTGACCGCGCCTTCGGCGTAGGCCTGGGCCGAGGGCGACATGCCGGTGAGGACGCTGAGGCCGGCGCCCTGCAGCGCGCTTTCCGGATAGTCGCGGGCCAGCTGGCGGCGGACCAGGTCGACATAGGCGGGAAACCGGTTGGCCGCGGCCATGCCCGGAGTCCTGGTCACGCCCAGTGGCGCGGCCCTGGCCCGCTTCCATTCCGGGTCCTTGATCAGGCCGGTCTCGTGCAGCTTGTCCAGGGCCAGGTTGCGGCGGTCCAGGGCGCGTTCGGGATTGCGGCGCGGATCGTAGTGCGAGGGTCCCTTGACGATGCCGATCAGCAGCGCGATCTGTTCGGTGCTCAGCGAATCGAGCTCGCGTCCGAACCAGAATTCCGATGCCGCGGCCACGCCGTGGATGGCCTGGCTGCCGCGCTGGCCCATGTACACCTGGTTCATGTACGCCTCGAGGATGGTGCGCTTGTCGTAGCGCGCCTCCAGGATCAGGGCGAACAGGATCTCGTTGAACTTGCGGCTGGGGGTGACTTCCTTGCCGATGCCCAGCAGGCCGCTGCGGGCCAGCTGCTGGGTCAGGGTGCTGGCGCCCTGGCGGGTCTCGCCGCCGGAACGCACCGCGACCCAGATCGCGCGAATGATGCCGCTCAGGTCGATGCCGTGGTGGGTGCCGAAATCGCGATCCTCCACCGCCTGCAGGCCGGTGACCAGCAACTCGGGCACTTCCTCCAGGCGCACCAGGCGGCGTTCCTCCTGCTTCTGGCCATACAGGGTGGCGATGCGGGCCGGATCAAGCAGCGCAGACTTCAGGTTCTGGCCGCGGGCCAGGTCGCGCACACTGGCCACGCTGCCGCCGGACAACGAGACCTGCAGCCGGCGCGCCGGCACCACCGCATCGATGTCGCCGAATCCGCGGCTGGCGATGGTGAAGCGGCCGCCGTCGCGCGCATAGGTGCCGGGGCGCGTGCCGGCCCCATCGTCGCGATAGGCCGCCGCGTCCAGTTCGGTCTTCAGGGTCTGCGCGTCCATCGCCAGGCCCGGCGACAGTTGCAGCGGACGGGCGTAGACGCGGGTGGGCAACTGCCACTGCAGCGCGCCGAAGCGCTGGCTGACCTGGTGGTTCAGGTACAGCGTGTAGGGGATCAGGAAGCCGAGCCCGAGGCCCAGTGCCGCCAATGCCCAGGTGACCAGCCGTTGACGCCAGGGATGGGCGTCGTCGAGATCGTCGTAGTCTTCGTCTTGGTCGTCTTGGTCGTAGCGCGGCACGGGAATGCGACAATGTGGATT
>SEHC01000070.1 GCA_004173415.1 Lysobacteraceae bacterium | reverse complement strand
GGTGCAGGTCAACCTGGATTTCTCCAGCGAAGCGGACATGGTGCAGAAGTTCCGCGTGTCGCTGGCGCTGCAGCCGATCGCCACCGCGCTGTTCGCCGACTCGCCGTTCACCGAAGGCAAGCCGAACGGCTACCTGAGCTACCGCTCGCATATCTGGACCGATACCGATCCGGACCGCACCGGCATGCTCGACTTCGTGTTCGAGCAGGGCTTTGGTTACGAGCGCTACGTCGACTACCTGCTCGACGTGCCCATGTACTTCAGCTATCGCAACGGCGAGTACATCGACTGCTCGGGGCAGAGCTTCCGCGATTTCATGGCGGGCCGCCTGCCTGCGTTGCCCGGCGCCCTGCCGACGATGACCGACTGGGGCAGCGTGCGCGACCTGGCCGCCGCGGCGCTGAGGATCTCGGCCGACGGCCTCAGGCGCCGCGCCGTGCTCAACGGCAAGGGCGCCGACGAAACCGGCTTCCTCGATCCGTTGATCGAGTTCACCGAAGCCAACGAGACCGCCGCCGAGCGCAAGCTGGCGCTGTTCCATGGCCAATGGAAGGGCGATATCGACCACGTGTTCGGCGAATTCGCCTACTGATCGCACTGTTGTAGTCTGGACCCCTTTCACGGGGGCACACCATGATGCGATTGCACGGCTTCTGCCTGTTGGTCCTGCTTGCGCTCGCTCCGGCCGCGCAGGCGGTGGAGCGCACCGCCCTGGTCGGCGGCACCCTGGTCGATGGAACCCTCAGCGACCCGATCCGCAACAGCGTGATCCTGATCGAAGACGCGCGAATCGTCGCGGTGGGCACGCTCGGCAGCCTGGCGGTGCCCGCCGATGCCAGGGTCATCTCCACCGAGGGCATGACCGTGCTGCCCGGGCTGTGGGACATGCACGTACACCTGATGCTCAACGGGCATGCGGACTACGCGCACTGGGACAAGACCTATCCGCCGCAGTTCGGCGAGGTGATCATGCCGGCCTCCGCACGGCAGTTGCTGATGGCCGGGGTCACCGGCGCGCGCGACCTCGGCGGGCCGCTGGAGGAAAGCATCGCCGTGCGCGACGCGATCAACCGCGGCCAGATGGCCGGGCCGACCCTGTTCGTCTCCGGTCCCTTCATCCAGAAGAAGGCGTATCCCGGCACCGAGCAGTTCCGTTGGGGCGTCGACTCGCCCGCCGACGCACGGGCCAAGGTGCGCCGGCTCGCCCAGGCCGGCGTGGACACGATCAAGCTGATCGACCAGGACCAGATGAGCGACGCGGAAATCGCCGCCATCGTCGAGGAGGCGCACAAGCATGGCCTGCCGGTGGTCGCCCACGCCCATCGCCCCGAGGAGATCCGCCGCGGGCTCAAGGCCGGGATCGACTGCTTCGAGCACACCGGGCTGGCCGCCGCACCGGAGTACCCGCAGGACGTGATCGACGCGCTGCGCGAACGCACCGCCAACATGTCGGCGGGGCCGCTGTTCTGGACCCCGACCATCGAGGGCCTGTACAACTTCCCGTACACGGTGAAGAACCACGAGTTCATCGACGGCAGCGACTGGCACCTGGGCCTGACCCCGGAGATCGTGGCCGACATCCGCCAGTCGCTGCGGCATCCCGAGCGGATCAGCTATTTCCAGCAGACCCCGCAGCGCTGGCCTACCCTGCAGCGCAAGTTCCAGCAGCTGCGCGAGAACGGCGTGATGCTGCTGGTCGGCACCGACTCCGGCATCCCGATGAAGTTCCACAGCGGCAGTACCTGGAACGAGCTGGACGTGTGGGTCAACCAGCTTGGCGTGCCGGCCATCGACGCGATCCGCGCGGCGACCTACTGGCCGGCGGTGGCGATGAAGGCGGACAAGGACTACGGCAGCATCACCGAGGGCAAGTACGCCGACATCATCGCGGTGAAGGGCGACGTGCTGAAGCAGGTCGCGCTGCTGCAGCGCGTGGACATCGTGCTCAAGCACGGCAAGCAGGTGAAGTAGTCGGCGAGCGCGGCGCGCCTGACGGGGCGGGGCAGTGAACCCGGCATTTCAGCTATACTCCCCCTGAGTATCCATCCCGGCTGTCGCAGGCGCCCGCATGCCGCATTCGCTCCCTGAAAAGAAGAAGGTGCAGGCCCGCGTGCGCCGGATCCGCGGCCAGGCCGAGGCGCTGGATCGCGCGCTCGAGGGCGGCGCCGATTGCGCCGCGGTGCTGCAGCAGATCGCGGCCATCCGCGGCGCGGTCAACGGCCTGATGTCCGAAGTGATGGAAGCGCACATCCGCGAACAATTCGGCGAAGCGGCCCGGTCGGTGGCCGAACGCGAGGCACGGGTCCGGGAAATGACCGGGCTGGTGCGCTCCTACCTCAAGTAAGCCCTTCAATCCGGCGGCCGCGGCCGCCAGCCCATTCAAATGCAGGAGATTCAACGATGAAATCACGTGCCGCCGTCGCCTTCGCCGCAGGCGAACCCCTGCGCATCGTCGAGATCGACGTCGCCCCGCCGCGCAAGGGCGAGGTGCTGGTCAGGATCACCCATACCGGGGTCTGCCACACCGATGCCTTCACCCTGTCCGGCGACGACCCCGAAGGCCTGTTCCCCGCGGTGCTCGGCCATGAAGGCGCCGGCATCGTGGTCGAGGTCGGCGAAGGCGTGACCAGCGTGGCGCCCGGCGACCACGTGATCCCGCTGTACACCGCCGAGTGCCGCGAATGCGAGTTCTGCAGATCGGGCAAGACCAACCTGTGCGTGGCCGTTCGAGCCACCCAGGGGAAGGGCGTGATGCCCGACGGCACCACCCGCTTCAGTTACAACGGCCAGCCCATCTACCACTACATGGGCTGCTCCACCTTCAGCGAATACACGGTGGTGGCCGAAGTGTCGCTGGCCAAGATCAATCCGCAGGCCAATCCCGAACAGGTCTGCCTGCTGGGCTGCGGGGTGACCACCGGGATCGGCGCGGTGCACAACACGGCCAAGGTCCAGGCGGGCGATTCGGTCGCGGTGTTCGGCCTCGGCGGCATCGGCCTGGCGGTGATCCAGGGCGCGCGCCAGGCCAGGGCCGGGCGCATCATCGCCATCGACACCAATCCTTCGAAATTCGACATGGCCCGGGACATGGGCGCCACCGACGTGGTCAATCCGAAGGACCACGACAAGCCGATCCAGCAGGTCATCGTGGAGATGACCGGCTGGGGCGTGGACCATTCGTTCGAGTGCATCGGCAACGTCAACGTGATGCGCGCGGCGCTGGAGTGCGCGCACCGCGGCTGGGGCCAGTCGGTGATCATCGGCGTGGCCGGCGCGGGCCAGGAAATCTCGACCCGCCCGTTCCAGCTGGTCACCGGGCGCAAGTGGATGGGCACCGCCTTCGGCGGGGTCAAGGGCCGCACCCAGTTGCCAGGCATGGTCGAGGACGCGATGAAGGGCGACATCCAGCTGGCCCCGTTCGTCACCCACACCATGGGCCTGGAAGGGATCAACGAAGCCTTCGACCTGATGCACGAAGGCAAGTCGATCCGCAGCGTCATCCATTACTGAGCCGCACGCAGCGGCGCGGCCCTGGCCGCTGCCGCCGGAGACCGAGATGGGCAAGACCGAACGACTCGAACATCGCGCCTGCTTCGGCGGCTGGCAGGACGTCTACCGCCACCGCTCGGAGGTGCTCGACTGCGACATGACCGTGGGCGTGTACTTCCCGCCGCAGGCGGCCGCAGGCCCTTGCCCGGTGCTGTACTGGCTGTCCGGGCTGACCTGCACCGAGCAGAACTTCATCGGCAAGGCGGGGGCGCAGCGCTACGCGGCCGAACACGGCGTCATCGTGGTCGCGCCGGACACCAGCCCGCGCGGCGAAGGCGTGGCCGACGCCGAGGGCTACGACCTCGGCCAGGGCGCGGGCTTCTATGTCAACGCGACCCGGGAACCGTGGTCCAGGCACTACCGCATGTACGACTACCTCGTCGATGAGCTGCCGGCGTGGGTCGAAGCCGATCCGTCCGCCAGCGACGCGCGCGCCATCAGCGGCCACTCCATGGGCGGCCATGGCGCGCTGGTCATCGCGTTGAAGAACCCGGGCCGCTACCGCAGCGTGTCGGCGTTCTCCCCGATCGTCGCCCCGTCGCAGGTGCCGTGGGGCGAGAAGGCGTTCACGGCCTACCTGGGCGAGGACCGGGATGCGTGGAAGGCCTGGGACGCGACCGCGCTGGTCGCCGGCGCCAGCGAACGCCTGCCCTTGCGCATCGACCAGGGCGAGGCCGACGAATTCCTCGCCAGCCAGTTGCAGCCGGAGTTGCTGCAGGCCGCCTGCGCCGCCGCCGGGCATCCACTCGACCTGCGCCTGCGGCCGGGTTACGACCACAGCTACTACTTCATCGCCAGCTTCATCGGCGAGCACATCGCCCACCACGCGGCCGCGCTGCGCGCATGACGCGTGCGTAGAACCGACGTCAACGGCCCAGGCTGTTCGCGACTTGCGTCGCTCCTACATCGCTCCTGCATCGCTCCTACGGCTGCAGCATGAAGTCGGTGTAGGCGAAGCGCGCGTCGCGCAATGCGGTCTCGCCACGCAGGATCCTGATCGGCCGGTCGAACATCGGGCCGGCGTGCACGCAGGTGTGGAATTCGCCGTTCTCGCCGCAAGCGTCGATGTGCGCGGGCAGGTCGTGCAACAGGGCGGCGTCGAAATCGCGCCCGGCGAAATCCGCGCACAGCTGCCGCGTATCCACGCAGCAGACGGCGGCCTGCAGCCCGCCGTCGATCATCTCCCGCGCCAGCAGCCCGGTGTCGCTGCCGTACAACGGCGTGCGCACCTGCCAGCCGTGGCGTGCGCACAGGGCAATGCGGTAGTCGCGGATGTCGTCGAGAAACAGGTCGCCGAAGGCGAGTTCGTGAAGCCCGGGCCAGCGTGCCTGGGCCGATCGCAGGCACGCGGCGAAGGCGGCCTCGTAGTGGTCGTTGTCGCAGCCCGGCGCGATCACCGCTTCCAGCAGCGGCAGGCCGGTGGCCGCCGCCTGCGCATGCAGGATCTCGCGGCGGATGCCCTGCATCGAGGCCCGCTCCCAGCCCTCGGTCAGCGTGGTGATCAAGCCGGCCACCGCCACCCCCGACTGGCGCAGCCGGTGCAGCGTCCACGCCGCATCCTTGCCGCCGCTCCAGGCCAGCAGCACCGCCGCGTCGTTCAAGCCACAGGTTCCTTCGACTCAGGCCGAGGAGACGTCGCGCAGTTCCCAGGCATTGCCGGCCAGCAGGCGCAGGCGGTGCCTGAACACGCTGCCGGGGATCGAGGTCACCGCCACCAGGTCGATCTGCAGGTCGTGCTGCTCGCCCTTGACCGTGGCCGCCGGATCGGTGGCGCCGAGGCCCGGATCGACCGCGTCCGGTTCGGCCTGCGCAGCGCGCCAGCGGTGGAACAGCCCGTCGCTGCGCAGCGCGTCCTGCAACTGGGCGGCGAATTCCTCCGCGCCATGGGCGCTGAAGCTGAAGGCGGCTTCGCTGCCGCGCGCCTTCTCGGGGTGCTTGAGGGCGATGTAGTAACGGATCGGCATGGTCGGACCTGGTCGATGGAGTGCCGTCCAGCCTAGCGCGCCGGCGTTAGCGGCCGGTCAGGACACGCTGAAGGTATGCGGCTCGGCGGCGAAGCCGACCACCACCGCGCCCTTGCCGACGTTGACCATGCCGGTCAGGCTCATCACGCTCTCGAACACTTCCACGTTGTTGTTGGCGCAGATGTCGCGCAGGCGGTTGTAGCCGGGCAGGGCCCGCATCTCGGACAGTTCGCCGCCATAGCTCATGCACAAGGTGGGGGTCAGCAGCCCGGCCATGACCCGGTTGCCGGCGAACTTGAACATCTGCTCGGCCGCGTTCTCGAAGCCCTTGATCTTGGCCACCGGCTCGGTCTTGCCGGCGTGGCCATGCAGCACCGGCTTGATGTCCAGCGCGCTGCCCAGGGCCGCGCTCATGAAGCTGACGCTGCGATCGCCCTTGGTGCGGGCCCGGGCGCGCAGGTAGTACAGGTCACGTGGAATCATGTAGCCGTGGCTGTTGGCGGCCAGGTATTCCAGCTTGGTGCGCATGTGCTGGACGTTCTCGCCGGCCGCGCGCATGCGCACCGCCTCGACCGCGGTGATGCCCTGGGCGGCGAACAGGGTCTGGGTGTCGATCACGCGCAGCGCGAACGGCGAGTTGTGGCCCGCGGCCTGGCGCACCGGCTTGTAGTCGTTGAGGATGGCGAAACTGGCCTGCATCGCGTTCTCGTGGATCGGGCTGCGGGTCTTGGTGATGGTCATGCAGTAGACGTGGTCGTAGTCGATGACCAGCTTGCCCAGGAACAGGTCGCGGATCTGGTTGACCGTGAACGGAATGGTTTCGGCCTCGTGGCCGCGTTCGGCCACGTGCGCGTGCAGGAAGCTCAGGGTGGCTTCCTCGTCACGATGGTCGGCCAGCACCGCGTCCCCGATCCGCACGGTGATCGGCAGCAGGACGATGTCGTTGTCCCTGATGTAGTCCTGCGGCAGGTCGCACGCAGAATCCACCACTATTCCAATGCGCATGAGGCCCCTCCGGCATGCATAGCGACTGGTTCGAAGTTACTCCATTATGAGTACGGTGGCACCTGCCAACAGTGCGACCGGTCACGCGAATGTGAACGGCACCGGGCAACGGGCTCCGGTAATGTCCCGGCGGGCCGCCCCTGCGGACGGCTGGCTCGCGGGGCAGACGGCGCTTGTCATTGGCCGCCCGCAGGAATGAAATGGGTGCCCGGCAAGGAGCGACATGATCAGGCATTGGCTGCTGTGGGCGCTGACCGGATGGGCGGCGGGCTGCTTGCCGGCGCAGGCGGCAGCCGGCGGCATCCTGCGCCTGGAACAGGTCGCGCCGGCACAGCCGGTTTCCGCGCAGCATGCGGGGATCTTCGCCGAACGCGAGTTCGTGGCCGACCCGGCGAAACCCTCGGTGATCGGCAATGGCCAGTGGCGGCTGCAGCCGGTCGCCGGCATCGAGCAACCGCTGTTGCTGGTCTACCACCCCTACAGCGCCCGGATCAGCGTGGGCGGCGAAGCGGACGGCAGCGCTCCGTCGATGCCGTTCTCCACCCAGACCCTGTTCGACCGCGACCTGGATCCGCAGTACTCGCGCCATGCGCTGGTCTTCCCGCTCCCGGGCGACGGGCCGGTGTCGATCAGCGTGGAAGGGGCGCGCTACCCGCTGCAGGTCGCGGTGCTGCCGCGCGCGACCCATGTCGCCCGCGACCTGGTCCAGGTCCGGGTGCTATCGCTGGCGGTCGGCGCACTGGTCGGCGTGTCCCTGACCGTGCTGCTGTTCTGGGCGATGCTGCGCGAGCGCGTGTACCTGTTGTATGCGGCCAGCATGGCCCTGCAGATGCTGTTCCTGCTGTGTTCCTACGGCGAGGCCTATGCCTTGCCGGTGCTGCGCGGCCTGGCGGTTTTCGGTGCGCCCGGGATCTGGTTCCTCGCCACCGTGGCGACCGTCTGCGCGGTCTACATGCTGCTGGACTACGCCGGCCTGCGCGAGCGAGTGCCACGGCTGAGCCTGGGCATGCGCTGGCTCGGCGCCTACCTGCCCCTCAGCCTGTTGCTGTTGCTGCTGCTGCCGTGGCCCGCCGACAAGCAGTGGTTCCCCAATGCAGGCAACCTGCTGTTCCTGGCGACCAACCTGATGGCCATCGCCGCGCTGTTCCAGGCCTGGCGGCGTGGCGGCCGGCATGCCGGCCTGGTCCTGATCGCCTGGGTGCCGCTGGTGGTGTTCAGTACCGCGCGCGCGCTGCAGCTGAGCATGGGCGTGCCGATCGAACCCTGGCTGCAATACGGCCTGCCGCTGGTGCTTGCCTTCAGCTCGGTGATCCTGGCCCTGGGCCTGGCCGACCGCATGCTGACCTTCCGCCAGGAACGCGACACCGCTCAGGCCCACGCCGAGCGCGACTGGCTGACCGGGGTCATGAACCGCGGCGGCATCGAGCACCGGCTGGACTGGGCGATCCTCAATACGCGCCGTGAAGGGGTGCCGCTGTCGCTGCTGTTCCTGGACCTGGACGAGTTCAAGCAGATCAACGACCGCTTCGGCCACGCGGTGGGCGACACCTGCCTGCGCGCGGTGGTGCGGGCGATCAGCGCCGAACTCCAGTACGGCGACCCACCTGCGCCGGGTGATCCAGGCCGATTGCCACTGGGTGGACGGCAATGCGGTGGCGCTCACGGTCAGCATCGGCGTCGCCCAGTGCCGCCCCAACGATACGGTGGAGAGCCTGATCAGGCGCGCCGACGGGGCCATGTACGTGGCCAAGAACGGCGGACGCAACCGCGTGGTGATGCTGGAGGCGCAGGCCGGCTGAGCCTGCGCCGGTGGCTCAGGGCGGGTAGGCGCGCGGCAGTTCGCCGGCCGCGCGCAGGTAGCGGTCGCGCAGTTCGGTCTGCCGCGAACGCATCGGCACCGCGCGCCCGCCCAGCCACAGCTGCCCGGCCACGTGGGCCACGTCCAGCGGATCGCCACTCCAGAGCACCAGGTCGGCCAGCTTGCCCGGCGCGATCGTGCCCAGGCGGTCGTCGACGCCGAGCACCTGGGCCGGGATCCGGGTCAGTCCGGCCAGTCCGGCTTCCCACGGCAGGCCGTTGGCGACCGCGTTGCCGGCGTACTGGCGGATCTTGCGCGCGTTGTGCGAGGCATCGCCGAACTGGGCGAAGCTGACCTGGACGCCGGCCGCATGCAGCCGCGCGGCGTTCTCCAGGGTCGCCCCGATCTGGTCGAAGTCGCCGGGCAGGTCGGCCAGCGCGTCGACGAACACCGGCACCCGTGCCTCGGCGATCTGCGCGGCCAGCTTCCAGGCCTCGATGCCGCTGGCGATGGCGATGCGTACCTTCTCGCGCCCCGCCCAGCGCAGGAGCTGGCGGATGTCGGCGGCGCGGTTCACTTCGACCACGAGGCGGCCGCTGCCGGCCAGGTAGCGGGCCAGCGTCGCGCGTCCGGCGGGGGTGAGCAGCGCATGCGGCGAATCGGCCGGGATGCGGCCGCGCGCTTCGCCGACCAGCTGGTCCAGCAGCATCCACTGCGCGGCGCGCGAGCTGCCGCTCTGGGCCAGCACGTCGCCGCCGAGCTTGATGAAGAGCACCCGCGGGCCGATCGGGTCGGCGCTGCCATCCAGGCGCACCACGCCGCCCTGCCCGGCGACGAAGGACGCCCCGGTGCCGGCACCCAGCAGGGTGAAGCCAAGCCCTTCCACCCGGGCCACCGGCACCAGCACCGACTCGGGGTTGTATGCCAGGGTCACGTCGAATTCCGGGCGCATCGGCTGGTCTTCCAGCTTGACCGCGCTGTCCACCGTTTCGGCTTCGCCGGAGACCTCCTCGATGCCGATCTCGGTGATGCCGCCGAACAGGGCCGGGGTCAGCGGCCGGCCCCCGGCCTCGACCACCGGGATCGACGCGGGCGCGACAAGCCCGGGGCCGACCGCGCGGATGATGCCGCCCTGCACCAGCACGTCGGCGTCGCGCAGCGTGCCCTGGGCGCCGGCCGTATGCACGGTGGCGTGGCGGATCAGCACGTCCTGGGCGCGTGCCCCGGCGCAGGGCAGCAGCGCCGCGGCCAGGGCCAGCAGGGCGCCGGGAAGTACCGTACGCGGCGCGCTCACCGTCCACCTCCGCTGGTCGCGTCCTGGCCCAGCATGAAATCCGAACGCGGCTGGCGCGCCCGGTCCTGGCGGTCGTAGACCCGGACCCCGTCGATGTAGACCTGCTCGGCCTGCGCGTAAACGCTGAAGGGGTTCTGGTTCCAGACCACCAGGTCGGCCATCTTGCCGGCCTCCAGGGTGCCGGTGCGCTCGAGGATTCCCATGGCCAGGGCCGGGTTCCGGGTCAGCCAGCGGATTGCGCGCTCCGGGGGGATGTCGATGCCCGCGCGGCGCGCATTGGCCATCACCTTGGCCGCTTCCTGGTTGAGTCGCTGGATGCCCTCGTCCGAGTCCGAATGCACGATCGCGCAACCGTTGGCCGGCCGGTCGACCAGGGCGATGTTCTCCTGGATGCCATCGAAGGCTTCCATCTTGAATCCCCACCAGTCGGCCCAGAGCGCGCCGCATACGCCCTCGGCGGCCAGCCGGTCGGCGATCTTGTACGCCTCCACGCCATGGTGGAAGGCGGCGACCTTGAAGCCGAATTCCTTGGCCAGGTCCAGCATGGTCGCCATCTCGTCGGCGCGGTAGCAATGGATGTGCACGCGGATCTCGCCGTTGAGGGCGCCGGCCAGGGTGTCCAGCTTGAGGTCGCGCTTGCCGCCGCTGTCGCCGGAACTGTCGGCGCTGTCCTCGCCCTTGGCGCGCTCCCACCAGCGCTTCTTCTTCGGCGTGGCCGGCTTGGGCTGGTTCTTCTTCAGGTATTCGCTGGCGTCGATGAAGGCCGCGCGATAGCCGGCGACGTTGCCCATGCGCGTGGAAGGGCCGCCCTTCTGGCCATAGACCCGCTTGGGGTTCTCGCCGCAGGCCATCTTCAGGCCCCACGGCGCACCGGGGAACTTCATGCCCTGGTAGGTCGTGGCCGGCACGTTCTTCAGGGTCACCCCGCGCCCGCCGACCAGGTTGGCCGAGCCCGGCAGGACCTGCAGCGAGGTGATGCCGCCGGCGAGCGCGGCATGGAAGCCGGGATCCTGCGGCCACACCGAATGCTCGGCCCAGACATTGGCGGTGACCGGCGCGGTGGATTCGTTGCCGTCGCTGTGCGCGTTCATGCCCGGGCTGGGATAGACGCCGAGGTGGGAGTGCACGTCGATCAGGCCGGGGGTGACCCAGCGCCCGGCGGCCTCGACCACGCGGGCTTCGGCCGGCGCCTGCAGGGCGCGGCCGACCGCGACGACCCTGCCCTCGGCGAGCAGCACGTCGGTGTCCTCCAGCCGCTCGCCGGTGCCGGTGAGCACGGTCGCATGGCGGATCAGCACCGGCCCGGCGGCGATCGCCTGGTAGGTGCTGGGATACGGGTCGTGGGTGAAGCGGGACTTGCCGGCGGCGGAGGCATCGAAGCCTGCGCACGCGCAAGCGAGGCCGGCGAGGGCCAGGAGGTCAAGGCGCATGGTGTTCCCCGGAAGTGCAGCCCGCACGCTAACCGCCGGCGTGGGTCGTTGCCAAGTGCTGGGTCCCGGGCGCGTGACACAATTGCCGGGAACACAGGCAAGAGAGGCATGCAATGAAGGAAAAGAACGAGATCGTCGACAACTGGCTGCCGCGCTACACCGGGGTGCCGCTGGACCAGTTCGGCGAACACATCCTGCTGACCAACTTCGGCGGTTACCTCAATGCGTTCTCGCAGCTGACCGGCGCGCCCATCGTCGGCCTGGACCGGCCCATGGCCAGCGCGACCATCGACGGCATCAGCATGATCAACTTCGGCATGGGCAGCCCCAATGCGGCGACCATGATGGACCTGCTCTCGGCAATCATGCCCAAGGCGGTGCTGTTCCTGGGCAAGTGCGGCGGGCTGGACTACTGGACCGGCACGGTCTACACCACCAACCGCCGGGTCTGGGAGCACGACGTCGAGTTCAAGGAATACCTGCGCAAGGTGCGCTGCATGGCCATCGACATGGAGACCGCGACGATCTTCTCGGCGGGTTTCGCCAACCGCATTCCCTGCGGCGCGCTGCTGCTGGTCAGCGACCAGCCGATGGTACCCGAGGGGGTCAAGACCGAGGCGTCCGACGCGCAGGTCAGTTCCCAGTTCGTGATCGACCACATCAACATCGGCATCGAGGCGCTGAAGCTGATCCGGCGCAACGGCAAGTCGGTGCGGCACCTGCGCTTCGACGAATGAGCCGGCGTCTTCATTCCGCGGGCGCAATCGGCGCAGCCTTCTGCGCGCTGCTTGCGGCGGCAGTCGGCGCTGGAGCCGCCGAGACTGCCGAGGCCGGGAAGGAAAGCGCAGTGCGGAAGCTTTCCTTCAGCGCCGAAATCGAGGTTGACCCGGCCGGCGGCGTCCGCGCGGGCGAGGTCCGCGGGATCGCCCCCCAGTTGCAGGAGTGGGTGCGCGGGAAGCTGGGCGGAATCAAGCTGCTGCCGGCGCGCGACCAGTTGCCCGGACAGGTGGCGCGCTCGCAGCTGGGCGGGCAACTGGTGCTCACCCCGATGGCGGGGGACGCCTATGCAATCGACGTGGAGTCGCTGCAGGTGGCGCCGCGTTTCCTCGCCCGTGCCGTTCCGCACTATCCGCCGGCAATGATCCGGGGCGACATTTCCGGAGCGGCCTTGCTCGAAACGCGCATTGGCGGCGACGGCCGGGTCCTGTCGGCGCGGATCGTGCACGCCACCCGCGAGGAATTTTCCGGACCGGTGCTGGCGGCCGCCAGGCAATGGAAGCTTGAGCCCCAGTTTCTGGCCGGGCAGCCGGTTGAGGTGGTCATGCAATGGCCGATCCTGTTCGCGGTCGAAACCTGCAGGACGCCATCGAGCTGCGCGCACGACAGCGCGGCGCCGGGGTTGCCCGACGGATGGGCCTGCCAATGGGACGGATCACTGCCCAGGGTGGCGGGGCAGCCGGCATGCGCCGATGCCATCGAGATCCGGGGAAGCAGGGTGCGGCGCAACACCTCGCCGATCGAGATCCGCTGAGAACACCCATGGCATTGCGGATGCGTGCCATCTCCGATCGATTCCGACCAGCAGGCGGGGAACGTGCCGATGGATGACGCACTGGGGCAATGGCTCGCGGCCGGCAGCTTCTTCGAACACGACGGGTACAGGTCCTTCTACCGCGACCAGGGTGACGGTCCGGTCCTGCTGTGCCTGCACGGCTATCCGACCGCATCGTGGGACTGGCACCGGCTGTGGCCGCTTCTGGCCGATCGTTATCGCCTGATCGCACCTGACCTGCTCGGCTTCGGGTTCTCCGATAAACCGCGCCGATACGTCTATTCGATCCACGGCCAGGCCACGCGCGTGGAAGCGCTGCTTGCCGCGCTCGGGGTGAACACCGTGCACCTGCTGGCCCACGATTACGGCGACACCGTCGCCCAGGAGCTGATCGCGCGCCAGCAGCAACGCCAATCATCCAATGAGCCGGGCCTGCGCCTGGGCACGGTCTGCCTGCTCAACGGCGGCCTGTTCCCGGAAACCCATCGCGCGCGCCCGATCCAGAAGCTGCTGCGCTCGCCGCTGGCGCCGGTGCTGCTGCGCCTGTTCAACCCGCGCGCCTTCGGCCGCAGCTTCAGCGCGATATTCGGCGCCGGCAGCCGGCCCGACACGGCCGAGCTGGGCCGCTTCTGGTCGCTGATCGAACACAACGGCGGCCGCGCGCTGATGGGACGACTGCTCCACTACATGGGCGAACGGGAGCGCCATCGCGCGCGCTGGGTCGACGCGCTGGTCCGGGCGCCGATGCCGTTGCGGCTGGTCGTGGGCCTGGACGATCCGGTGTCCGGCGCGCACATGGCCCGGCGTTATCGCGAACTGGTGCCGGACGCGGACGTGGTCGAGCTGCCGGGCATCGGCCACTATCCGCAGTGGGAGGCGGCGGAGCGGGTCGCCGAGGCGGTGCTCGCGTTCTCGAGATAGCACGAGGGATCCAGGCTCGCCCGCAAGCGTGCCGCTGGATCGAGACTCGCGCGGATGCTTTCCCCCATTCGTAGATCCGCCCTTGCCCGGAGGCGTCCTTTGGTTGCGGACAAGCCCGGGTCCACCGCAAGCGCCGCTACGACTCCGTTGCGATCACGCTGTGGTGCGCGGCGAGGAACGCCCTCAGCGAGGCCGGCTTCACCGGCTTGGTCAGCAGGTGGTAGCCGCGATCGCGCGCCTGCTGCTTGAGTTCGGCGCGCCCGTCGGCGGTCAGCAACGCGCCGGCGATCGGGTTGGCGCTGGCCAGCCGCAGTGCATCCAGCGTTTCCAGCCCATCCAGCCGGTCGTGCAGGTGGAAATCGACCAGCATCACCGCCGGTGCCGTTTCGATCTTGCGCAAGGCCTCGTCCACCGTCGCCGCGGTGATCACCTCGACCTGCCAGCGGCCCAGCAGGGCGCGCATGCCGTCGAGGATCTCCTCGTCGTTGTCCACGCAGAGCACCCGCAGTCCGGCCAGCGAATCGGCGGCAGGCGCCGGCGGGACCCTTGCGATGTCGGTGGCCAGCGCGGCACGCGGCACGGTGATCGAGAACATGCTGCCGTGGCCGACCAGGCTGCGCGCATCCAGCGCATGGTCGAGCAGGCGCGAAATGCTCTGGCAGATCGACAGGCCCAGGCCCAGGCCACGCTCGCCCCAGTCGAACGGCTGCTGGTAGCGATGGAATTCCTCGAAGATCTGGCGCATGTGGTGCTCGGGGATGCCCGGGCCGGTGTCCCACACCTGCAGCTCCACGCTGTCGCCGCGCGGGCGCGCGCCGAGCACGATCCGCCCCTGGCGGGTGTAGCGCAGGGCGTTGGCGATCAGGTTCTGCAGCACCCGCCGCAGCAGGTGGCGGTCGCTGCGCACCGGCAGCGCGCGGGCGTGCACGCGCAGGTCCAGCCCGCGGCCGGCGGCGACCGGCGCGTACTGCGCGGCCAGTTCACGCAGCAGTGCGGCGACATCGAAATCGCTGAGCTCGGTCTGCATGCCGCCGGCATCCAGCCGGGAGACGTCCAGCAGGCCGTCGAGCAACTCCTCGGCCGCGCGCAGCGAAGCATCGATGCGTTCGGCCAGGTGCTGCTGTTCGCCGACCTGGTCGCTGTCGCGCAGCGCTGAAGTGAACAGCCGCGCCGCGTTCAACGGCTGCAGCACGTCATGGCTGATCGCGGCGAGGAAACGGGTCTTGGATTGCTGCGCGGCCTCGGCCTCGCGGCTGCGGTCGGCCACGCGCTGTTCCAGGTTCTCGTTGGCTTCCAGCAGCGCGTTCTCGGCGCGCTTGAAGTCGGTGATGTCGTTGTAGCTGGTGACATAGCCGCCGCCGGGCAACGACTGCCCGCGCATCTCGATCACCGTGCCATCGCTGCGCACGCGTTCGAACACGTGCGGAGAACCGGCGCGCATGTACTTCATGCGCTTGGCGACCTGCTGCTCGCGGTCGCCCTCGCCCAGTTCGCCGCGCTCTGCGTTGTAGCGGATCAGGTCGGCGACCGGCCGCCCCAGGTACAGCATGCCCAGCGGATAGCCGAACATTTCCTGGTAGCGCCGGTTCCAGGCCACCAGGCGCATGTCCGGATCGACCACGCTGACCCCGGCGCTGATGTTCTCCAGGGTGGTGGACAGGATCTCGCGGTTGAAGCGCAGCTCCTGTCCGGCTTCGTCCAGCACCGCGACCACTTCGCCCAGTTCCATGCCCGAGCCGCGCAACACGCTGGTCAGCACCAGCCGCGCCGAGGCCGCGCCGATGGCCGCGGCCAGCAGGCGTTCGGTGAACTGGACCCAGGCGCGATCGGCGATGGCGGCCGGCTGCAGCTCCCGGTCGAGCATCGAGGCCTGTTCGGCGAAGGCGCGGCGCGCATGGCGCTCGCCGACGACGCGCTCGGCCAGCGACAGCAGGTCCGACACGCGCACGTTGCCCGGCCACTCGCCGGCGACCAGGGTGCGGCGCTGCGCGTACGGATCCAGGAACGGGGCGATGCGCAGGCGCTCGTCGACGCTGGGGCGCCAGCGCGCCGACACCAGCATCATCACCGCGGTATTGAGTAGCATCGACCAGAAGGTGCCGTGGGTCAGCGGATCCCAGCCGGTCAGGTTGAACAGCTGCTGCGGACGCAGCCAGTGCATGCCCCAAGGCCCGGTCTGCAGCCATTCCGGCCCCAGCCAGCCGGAGGCCGACAGGGTCGGCAACAGCAGGGTGTAGATCCAGGTGGCGAAGCCGACCAGCATGCCGATCTCCACCCCGCGCCGGCTGGCCCCGCGCCAGTACAGGCCGCCGATCAGCCCGGGCGCGAACTGGGCCACCGCGACGAAGGCGATCAGGCCGTACGAGGCAAGCGAGCTGTCGTTGCTGCTGGTCCGGTAGTAGGCATAGGCGCACAGCGCCAGCATCAGGATCGCGATGCGCCGCACCCACAGCACGCGGGTGGCCACGTCGGCCTCGGCATGGCGTTCGGCCCAGCCGCGGCGCAGCAGCACCGGCATCACCAGGTCGTTGCTGACCATGGTCGCCAGGGCGATGCTGGCCACGATGACCATGCCGGTCGCCGCCGAGAAGCCGCCGACGTAAGCAGCCAGCGCCACCGCGTTGCTGCCGGCGTTCAGCGGCAGGGCCAGGACGAAGGTGTCGCTGGCCACGCTGCTGTCCACGCCGAACATTGCCACCCCGGCCGCCGCGATCGGCACCACCATCACCGAGATCAGGACGAGGTAGGCGCCGAACATCCAGCGCGCCTTGCGCACGTCGCCGACGTCGCCGCATTCGACCACCGCCACGTGGAACTGGCGCGGCAGGCAGACGATGGCGAGGAAACCGAGCAGGGTCTGGGTAAGGAAGCCGACCGGCGGCGCATTCTCGAACAGGGTCCGCGCCGAATCGGCCACGCGCAGCGAGCGGCCTTCCAGCCACAGCCAGGCGAACACGCCCACCGCGATCATCGCCACCAGCTTGACCACCGACTCCAGGGCGATGGCCAGCATCATGCCGTGGTGGTGTTCGGTTGCATCCACCTGGCGGGTGCCGAACAGGGCCGCGAACAGCGCCATCAGCAGGGCCACGTACAAGGCCGGGTCGGTGAAGAAGCCGGTGTTGCCGACGCCGTTGCCGGTGAGCACGCCCAGGCTCAGCGCCACCGCCTTGTATTGCAGCGCCAGGTACGGCACCACGCCGATCAGGGCGATCACCGTGACCAGGGCCGCCAGCCGCCGCGAGCGGCCGTAACGGGAGGAGATGAAGTCGGCGATGGAGACGGTGTTCTGGCTGCGCGCGATCAGGGCCAGGCGTTCGATGATGCGCCAGCCGAACAGCAGCAGCAGCAGCGGACCCAGGTAGATCGGCAGGTAGCCGATGCCGTTGCGTACCGCGCTGCCGACCGCGCCGTAGAAGGTCCACGACGAGCAGTACACCGCCAGGGCCAGGCTGTAGACCACCGGCCGCAGCCACGGCCGGTCCGGGTACATCGGACGCCGGTCCCCCCACCACGCCACGGAGAACAGGATCGCGGCATAACCGAGGGAGACCAACAGCAGGACCCAGCTGGAAACCAATGCACCCGTCCCTTCATCCAGGAATGGGCGAGTTTAAGCCCTGCCGGCGCCGGCCGGACCAGGCCGGGGGCCTGGTGGCGGCATTGCCTTGCCGGTTACCCGGTTTGCGCCAGCAGGCGTCGCGCGGCGCGTTCGGCCTGGCCGCGCAGCTCCGGCACGGCAATGCTTTCCCAGAGGCTGCCGATGCGCAGGCTGCCCAGCACCAGCACGCCTGGCAGGATCACGCCGCGCGCATCGACGAGTTCCCCCTCGTCGCTGCTGTCCAGACCGATGCCATGGGGTCCGGGCCGGGCCAGGCCCTTGCCGAGCAGGTCGGACAACAGCGGATTGCGCATCAGCTGGGCGCGCATTTCCACCCCGGTGGCATTGACCACCCGGTCCGCGTCGAGCTCCAGGCTGCGCCGGTCGCGCAGGGTCAGGCTGACCCGCACCCGGCCACCCTCGGCGGCCACGGTCTGCAGGCGGCCGCGGTGCAAGCGCAACTGTCCGCTGTCCTGCAGCTGCTGCAGGCGTGCATGCACCTGTGGCGCGATCCGGTGCCGGTGGACGTCCCAGTAGCGGACCACGTGGCGCAGGAAGCGGCGCTGGTCCTCGCGCGACAGCGTCCGCCACAGCGCCTGCACCTGCGGCCGCACCGTTTCCAGCACCGCCTGCCAGGGCAGGCCCTGCGCCGCTGCCTCGCGCGCGCCGTCGCGCAGCGCGCGCATGCGCTGGCGCAACGACAGCGGCAGCAGCGCGGCGGCGTCGAGCCCTGCGCCGGCATGCACCTGGGCGTGCGGCAGCGGCAGCAGGGCATGGCGGGAAAGCACGTGCAGGCGTCCACGGTGGCCGTTCGCAGCCAGGCTCAGCACGGTGTCGACCATGCTCAGGCCGGAACCGGCGATGCAGACCTCGGCATCGCCAGGGATCGCCTTGATCGCGTCGAAATCCCAGGCCTCCAGGACCGTGCCGGGGAGCAGGCCGCTGGCGCCGCGTGCCGGCAGCGGCCTGGGGTTGTTGCCCACCGCCACCAGCACCGCGGTGGCGCGCAGGCGCGGGCCGGATTCCAGCGCAAGCTCGAAGTGGCCCTGGCCGGGCTCGATGCCGAGGACTCGATCGGTGTGCACCTCCAGGATCGCGGGGCTCGCCGCGCGGGCCTGCGCCAGCCGTTCGCGCAGGTAGTCGCCGTAGCGACGCCGCTCGGCATACGACACGGCCAGGGTCGCGCGCGCGGACTCGCCTTCGCCTTCCACCAGGAAATCGACGAAGTCGTCGGGACGGTCGTCGAATGCGCTCATCCTGCGCGCCGGCACGTTGAGCAGGTGCTCGGCATGGCGGGTCGCATAGGCCACGCCCTGGGCCAGCGTGGAGGCCGGCTCGACCAACGCGATGCGCAGCGGCGTGGCGGCCAGGCGCAGCAGGTGCAGCGCGCACAGCACGCCGCCCGCGCCGCCTCCGATCAGGGCGACGTCGAAATCGCGCGTGGGGAGTGTTTCTGTCATCGCCGTATTGTAGGCGAGGGCGTCGCTACATCAGCGAATCGGCCAGCCGCGCGATGCCTTCGCGGCTGCGCCGCCAGGCCGGTCGCCGGCGCCATTCGCGCAGGTCCAGTGGCTGTGAATCGGCCAGGTAGCCGGCTTCGATCCGGCGCATCCGCGCGACCAGCTCCGGGTCATAGCAGAGCAGGCCGATCTCGGCATTGAGCGCGAACGAGCGGATGTCCAGGTTGATCGAACCGACCACCGCGATCGAATCGTCGACGCTCAGGTGCTTGGCATGGAGGAACTGCGGCCGGTACAGCGCGATCCGCACCCCGCTGGCCAGCAGCTCGTCGTAGAAGGAATCCTGCGCCCACGCGGTCAGCCGCTGGTTGTTGCTGGCCGACAGGATCAGCTGTACCTCCACGCCCGAGAGCGCGGCGATGCGCAGGGCGCTGAGGGTGGCGTCGTCGGGCACGAAATACGGGGTGGTCAGCACCACCCGGCGTCGGGCCAGGTGGATCAGCGCATTGACCACGTCGCGCGCGTTCTCGAACGGATAGGCCGGGCCGCTGGGCAGCAGCTGCATGGCCGCGTTTGCGCCGGCCACGGCCGGGCTGGGCTGCACCTGCAGCCGCTTGCCGGTCTCGATGAACCAGTCGCTGGCAAACACCCCTTCCAGGTGCGCCACCACCGGGCCCTGCACCCGCGCGACCAGTTCGCGGTTGGGGAAGCCTTCGACGAACCGCGCCGTGGCCAGGTTCTGCGATCCGATGTAGCCGGCGCCGGTGTCGATCACCGCGAGCTTGCGATGGTTGCGCAGGTCCATGCGCCCGCTGCGCCGCCAGCGCAGGCCGCCGGGCAGCATCACCCGCAGGTCGACCCCGGCCGCGCGCAGGCGCCGGGCATAGCGCCGCAGCCCGCGCTTGGCGCCGACCGCGTCCAGCAGCACCCTGCACTGCACCCCGCGTGCGGCGGCGCGTTCGAGGCTGCTGCAGACCGCTTCGCCGACCTCGTCGTCGTGCAGCAGGTAGTACAGCAGGTGCACGCGTTCGCGCGCGCCCTCGATGTCGTCCAGCAGGGCCTGCAGCGAGGCGTCGTAGTCGTCCAGCAACTCGATCGCGTTGCCGTGGGTGGG
>SEHC01000505.1 GCA_004173415.1 Lysobacteraceae bacterium | reverse complement strand
TACAAGGCCGGCAAGATGGACGACACCATCTCGACCATCGACCGCTTCCTGCGCACCTACCCGACCCAGCGCAACGTCCCCTACATGTACTACCTGCGCGGCCTGGCCAATTCCGGCCGCGACACCGTGTTCCTGCAGAAGGTCTGGCGCCTGGACCCCAGCCGCCGCGACCTGGCCACCCCGATGCAGGCCTACAGCGACTTCAACCTGCTGGCCGAGCGCTACCCCAACAGCCGCTACGCCGCCGATGCGCGCCAGCGGATGATCGACCTGCGCAACCTGTTCGCGCGGCACGAGATGGACACCGCGCTCTACTACCTGCGCCGCGATGCCTGGGTATCGGCGGCGGCGCGAGGCAAGCACCTGCTGGAAACCTATCCGCAGAGCGAATACCAGAACGACGCGGTGGCCGTACTCGGCGAGGCCTACACCCACCTGGGCAACCAGACCCTGGCCGCCGATGCGCGCCGGGTGCTGGAGCAGAACGATCCCAAGCACCCCTGGCTGCGCGGCGAATGGCCGGACTATCCGTCCTCGTTCCGCAAGCTCAACCCGTTTGCCGGCGAGAAATCGGCGGTCGACGTGAAGAAGGAACAGGAAGATTGAACGAAGGGGCCGCGAGGCCCCTTCTTCTTTCCGCGCCTGGCGCCGCGCCGGGCTCGCCCGCCGCTGGCTTCAGCCGCGGTAGCCGTTGCTGATCGGATAGCGGCGTTCGCGCCCGAATGCGCGCCGCGAGACCTTCGGCCCGGGCGCGGCCTGGTGCCGCTTCCATTCGCTGGTCCTGACCAGCTGCAGCATCCGCTCGACCGTGGCCGCATCGAAGCCGGCGGCGATGATCTCCTCGCGCGACTGCTCCTGGTCGACGTGGCGCATCAGGATCGCGTCGAGCACGTCGTAGGGAGGCAGCGAATCCTGGTCGGTCTGGTTCTCGCGCAACTCGGCCGAGGGCGGCCGCGCGATCACCGCCGGCGGGATCACCGGGGCCCCGCCCACCGTGTTGCGCCAGCGCGCGAGGTCGAAGACCTCGGTCTTGTACAGGTCCTTGATCGGCGCATAGCCGCCGCACATGTCGCCGTAGATGGTGGCGTAGCCCACCGCGTACTCGCTCTTGTTGCCGGTGGTCAGCAGCAGCCCGCCCAGCTTGTTGGACAAGGCCATCATGATCACGCCGCGGCTGCGCGACTGCAGGTTCTCCTCGGTGGTGTCGGCCTCCTGGCCGGCGAACACCGGCGCCAGCGCCTGCATGAAGCCCTGGAACGGCGCCTCGATGGCGATGGTTTCCATCCTCACGCCCATGTTCGCGCACTGTTCGGCGGCCAGGTCGTTGGAAAGCCCGGCGGTGTAGCGCGAAGGCAGGCGCACCGCGGTGACGTTGTCGGCGCCCAGCGCGTCCACCGCCACCGCCAGCACCAGGGCCGAATCGATGCCGCCGGACAAGCCCAGCCAGGCCTTCTGGAAACCGTTCTTGGCGCAGTAGTCGCGCACCCCGCGCACGATCGCGCGCCAGGCCAGCGCGTCGCGGCTTTCATCGCCATCGTCCATCCACTGCACCGGCGCGAACTTGCGCGACTGCGGTTCGAAATCCACCACCAGCCACTGGTCGGTGAACGCGGCCGCGGCCGGATGCACGATGCCATCGCCATCGGCCACCACCGAGGCGCCGTCGAAGACCAGCGCGTCCTGCCCGCCGACGCAGTTGAGATAGGCCAGGGCGACGCCGGTCTCGTGCACCCGCTGGGCCAGCAGCGCATCGCGCTG
>SEHC01000069.1 GCA_004173415.1 Lysobacteraceae bacterium | reverse complement strand
CTGCGCGAATGGAGCGCCGCCTGGCGCGCCACCCGTGATTCCGTCGATTCCGTCCTGAGGGGGACTTCCGCATGAACGCCCAAGGCCTGCCCACCACCATTCCCGCCTACCTGGACCAGTTGAATGCCGCGCTGAAGGGCGCCGACCCGGCGATGATCCAGGACGCCCTCTACGACGCGGAGGAATACCTGCGCTCGGAGCTCGCCGAACAATCCGGCAAGAGCGAAGCCGAGGTGATCGCCTCGGTCGCGAGCAGCTACGGCGCGCCGGAGGAAGTGGCCGATATCTACCGCGACACCGAAGTGACCGTGAATCGCGCACTGCGCGCCCCGGCGCAGCCGAAGCGCAAGTCGCTCCCCGGCAGGTTCTTCGGCGTGCTGGTCGACCCGCGCACCTACGGCGCGCTGTTCTACATGCTGCTGTCGCTGGCCACGGGCATCGTCTATTTCACCGTGGTCACGACCGGGGTGAGCCTGTCGCTGGGCCTGCTGGTGCTGATCATCGGCGTGCCCTTGCTGGTGCTGTTCCTGGGCCTGATCCGGGTGCTGTCGCTGGTCGAGGGCCGCATCGTGGAAGTGCTGCTGGGCGAACGCATGCCGCGTCGTCCGCTCTACACCCAGCGTGGCAAGGGCTGGCTGGAACGGATCAAGGAGATGTTCACTGATGCCCGCACCTGGACGGCGATGCTGTACTTCCTGCTGATGCTGCCGCTGGGCATCGCCTACTTCACCGTGGCGGTCACCGGTCTGGCCGTGTCCCTGTCCTTCATCGCCGCCCCGTTGGCGGTCTGGACCGGAATCGCACAGGTGGGCAGCGATGCGAACGGATGGCTGTTCCTGGGTGACGCCGGCAACGGCATCACCACCAACGTGCAGATGTGGCAGCTGCCGTTGCTGCTGGTCGCCGGTTTCCTGCTGTTCTTCGTCGTCCTGCACCTGGCCAAGGGCATCGGTAAGCTGCACGGGCTGCTGGCCAAGCACCTGCTGGTGCGCAATCCGGTGGTCTGATCCGGGTTCGCCGCGCCAACGGAAAACCCCGCCGGTTGGCGGGGTTTTTCTTCAGGCGTACTTGGAGATGAAGTCGCGCACGTCCGGATACACCACCTCGCGCCAGCGGCGGCCGCTGAAGATGCCGTAGTGGCCGGCACCTTTCACCGTGATGTGCTGGTGCCTGGCTTTGGGGATGCCGGTGCACAGGTCGTGCGCGGCGGCGGTCTGGCCGAGGCCGGAGATGTCGTCCAGTTCGCCCTCGATGCTGAGCAGCGCGGTCTTCCTGATGGCCGCCGGGTTCACCAGCTCGCCCTTGACCTTCCACTGCAGGCGCGGCAGCAGGAATTCCTGGAACACTGTGCGGATGGTGTCCAGGTAGTAGCCGGCCGGCATGTCGAGCACGGCGTTGTATTCGTCATAGAACTTGCGGTGTGAATCGGCGTCTTCCAGGTCGCCCTTGACCAGGTCCGAATAGAAATCCCAGTGCGACATGAAATGGCGGCTGGGATTCATGGCGATGAAGCCGGCGTGCTGCAGGAAGCCGGGATACACCTTGCGGCCGCGGCCCGGGTACGCGGCCGGGACCGTGTGGATGACATGGTTCTCGAACCAGGACAGCGGGTTGCGCGTGGCCAGGTCGTTGACCTGGGTGGGGCTGCGGCGTGCATCGATCGGCCCACCCATCATCACCAGCGAGCGCGGCGTGGGCTCGCCGCGCGCGGCCATCAGCGAGACCGCGGCCAGCACCGGCACGGTGGGCTGGCAGACGCTGATCACGTGCAGCTGCTCGGCGCCGATGTGGCGGATGAAGCCCTCGATGGTGGCCACGTAGTCGTCCAGGCCGAACTCGCCCTGGTCGCTGGGCACCAGGCGCGCGTCGATCCATTCGGTCACGTAGACCTTGTGGTCCTGCAGCAGGGTGCGCACGGTGTCGCGCAGCAGCGTGGCGTGGTGGCCGGACAGCGGCGCGACCACCAGCACCGCCGGTTCCTTCTTCATCGCCGCGATGCTGCCGGGTTCATCGGTGTAGCGCTTGAAGCGCAGCAGGCGGCAGAACGGGGTGGCGAGGATCTCCTGCTCCACCACCGGCACCTTGGCGCCGTTGACCAGCACCTGGTGGATGTCCCACGGCGGTTTCTCGTAGTCTTTGCCCAGGCGATGGACCAGTTCGTTGCCGGCGGCGACGCGGTCGGCGCCGGGCAGGCTGGCGAGCCAGCTGTTGGGATCGGAGAAAAGCCTGGCGTTGGCTTCGGCCTGGTGGATCCACGGAGCCATCATGTTGCGGCTCAGTTCGTGCCATTGGTAGAGCATCATCGGGTGCGGAGATCCTGCGGGCTGCTGCGGCGCAGCATAACCTAATCGCGGGCTGGCCGGGCCGGGCTTCAGGCGCCCATTTCAAGCGCGGCCAGCTGCCCGTCCAGCGCCGGCGACAGCCAGCAGTGCGAACCGACCGAGCGCAGGCCCAGGCCGTTGAACTGCTTGCGGTACCAGGCCGCGCTGCGGGGCTGGAAGCCGACCTGGTCGCCTTCGTATTCATCTTCGCGGGTGAAGGCCTCCAGGAACGCGACCCCGCCGCACAATTCCGCCAGTCCCGGCAGGCCACGCTGCAACTCGCGCGAGGGCAGGTAGTGCAACACGTCCGCGCAGACCAGCAGGTCGACCGGCGGACAGGGCCGCAACTGGGCGAAATCGCCGAAGCGGGCGAAATGCAGGTTGCGGCGCGGGCCATGCCGGGAGATCGCGAACTCGCTGCTGTCGAACCCCAGGTAGCGCAGCTTCGGCCGCAGCTTCAGCAACGGCGCGCGCCAGGCTCCTTCGCCGCAGCCGATGTCCAGCACGCTGCGGATCGGGCGCTCCAGGTAGTACTCGGCACAGGCCACCGCCAGGGCGACCTTGCGCGCCAGTCGCTGCGGGCCGCCAATTTCGCCCTTGCCATACCAGTGCGCGAAGTAGGCCTGGTCGTATTGCTTGCTCATGCGTGTCGGGTTCCATCGAAGGGAGGCGGTGCATCCGCGGGCCGACCGGCTGTGCCACTGCGTGCTCCGTTATCCTATTGTCAGCCAAACGGAGCAAAGCGCATGTACTTCTGGGTCAAGACCGCACACCTCGTCTTCGTCATCGCGTGGATGGCGAGCGTGTTCTACCTGCCGCGGATCCTGGTCAACCTCACCGAGACCCGCAGCCAGCCCGAGGTGCAGGCGCGGCTGTTGCTGATGGGTCGCAAGCTGTACCGCTTCGGTCATGGCATGTTCGGGCTGGCGGTGGTCCTGGGCCTGCTGCTGTGGTTCGGCTACCGGTTCCTGCCGGATTTCCAGACCATGGTCGCGCCGGGAACCGGCTGGATGCACGCCAAGCTCGCGCTGGTCGTGCTGCTGCTGGCCTATTTCATCGTTGCCGGACGCTGGCTCAAGGGCGTGGGCGAGGGCCGGTCGCTGCCTTCTTCGAAGGCCCTTCGCTGGTTCAACGAAGTCCCGGTGCTGGTGCTGGTGGCGGTGGTCTACCTGGTGCTGGCCAAGCCATTCTGATCCGCTGCGGGTAGTCATCCCGCAGCGGCCGGGGTGATTGCCTATTCCCGTCCGCTGACGGATCGGCGGGCCGCTACTTGCGCTCGAAATCCGCCGGCCTGGGCAAGTCCACCGGGACGCCCTGCGCATCGCAGGTGCCGGCGGCACACAGCGCCTGGCGCAGCCTGGGCGTGGCCTGGACGATGAAGTGGTAGATCGTGTTCTGCTCCACCGTGCCCCGAACTGCCTCGCTGCCCGGCCCTCGCGCCCAGATGCCGACATCGTCGCCGCCGTGTGATTCGTCCTTCAACGGCACCAGCGATTCCTGCAGGTAGTCGGGATGCTCGGTATCGACCTGGCTCAGGTCGGGCCTTCCTGCGACCGGTTCATAGCTGCTGGGGGCGTGCTCGAACTTCTTCGGTCCCTCCGCTTGCTGGTTGCTGGCACCCGTGTTGCCCGGGCCATTTGCGTAGACCAGCGTGGTGAACACCCTGCCGGTCGCATCGCGGGCCAGGTCGCCGGGGATGTCTTCCTCGCCACCCTGGCCGCGGACCTTGCCGAGGATGGGATTGCCCCGCACCGGGTAACCGACCAGGTTCAGGGTGTGCGAATGATCGGCGGTGACGATGATCAGCGTGTCCTCCTCCGAGGTGGCCGAGACCGCCGCGCGCACGGCATCGGAAAGCGAGATGGTCTCGTCGAGGGCGCGGTAGGCGTTGCCGTCGTGGTTGGCATGGTCGATGCGGCCGCTTTCCACCATCAGCACGTAGCCCTGCGGGTTCCGGGACAGGGTCTTGATCGCGGCCAGGGTCATCTCGGTCAGGCTGGGGTCGCCCTCGGCCGATCGATTGCGGTCGTGTTCGTACTGCATGTGGTCGTGCTCGAAAAGGCCGAGCAACGACGGCGCCTGGGCCGCAGCGGCCAGCTGTCCGCTGTTCCAGACATAGGCGCCGCCCTGATGGGCGCTGCGCCATTCGCCGATCAGGTCGCGGCTATCGAGGCGCTGGCCGACCTTGTCGTCGTATTCGGGGTCGCGTTGCAAGGCGGGCAGGAACTCGCGACGGCCCCCACCCAGGGCGACGATCGGGCCGCGGCCGAAACGCGAGCTGGAGAGCAGCTGCCGGGCGATGTCGACGCATCCTTCGGCGACTGCGTCCGCCGGCAGGTCCGCGTCGTTTTCCCAGTTGCGGTTCGGGACGTTCGCATAAGTGGCCGCGGGGGTGGCATGGGTCAGCCGCGCGGTGCTGACGATGCCGGTCGCCAGTCCGGCGCTGTCGGCCAGTTGCAGCCAGCTCAACAACGGGCGCTGCAGGCTGCCGGCGCAATCGTTCCTGACACCCGCGGCCACCCCGATGGCGCCCATGTGGGTCTTCACCCCGGCGGCGATCGCGGTCATGGTGCCGGCCGAATCGGGGGTCTGCGAATCGGTGTTGTAGGTCTTGCTCAGCGCGGTGCTGGGAAAGCCTTCCCAGGACAACTGGTTCTCCTCGCCGGGGCCGCCCTTGCGCTGGCCTTCGAGGATCCGCGCGGCGGCCACGGTGGTCAGGCTCATGCCGTCGCCCAGGAACAGGATCACGTTCTTCGCCCGCCCGCCCATCGCTCCGTTGCCGGCGGCGCGGGCCGCGCCATTGCGATACCACCATTCGGGGGTTTCGCCGGCTGGATGGGCCACCTGGGTCGTGCTGACGTGGATCGCATTGGCGTGGGCCGCGGTCGGTGCGGATTGCCGGGAAGGCGTCGCTGCGCAGGCGGCAAGCAGGGTCACGGCAAGGCAGGGGAGTGCAGGCAACAATCGGCGCATCACGGGTTCCATGCAGGGCAATCGATAATTATGACTGACCGCAGTGTCCTGACGATGACACCGGTCATTCCAGCGTTGCCGTCGCGCCACGACCCCTGCTGGGCTATCTTCAAGCGCACTTTTCGATGCGGGTTGATTGCATGAAGCTGGTCGCCGCCTGGTTCAGGATTCCGTTCTGGCAACGCGTGCTTGCCGGCTTCGTGCTGGGCGCGCTGGCGGGATGGGCATTCGGGCCTTCGGCGGAGACCTGGTTCGGTCCACTGGGCGACCTGTACGTGACCCTGATCAAGATGATCGCGGTGCCGCTGGTGTTCTTCGCGGTGATCAATGCGATCTCGTCGCTGCATGGACAGAAGTCGGTGGCCGCGCTGGGCGGGCGCACCTTCCTCTGGTTCCTGGTGACCGCCGCGCTGGCGGTGTGCGTGGGGCTGGCCGCCGGCACCATCCTGCAACCCGGTACCGGCAACCTTGCGCTGCAGGTGGACTCGGCGTGGACGCCGCGCGAGGTGCCCAGCCCGATCAAGGTGCTGCTGGACGTGGTGCCGGCCAACCCGTTCCATGCGCTGACCGGGATCGGCACCCGGGTCAATGCTGCCGGCGAAACCGTGCTCGCGGCCGGTCGGGGCTCGATCCTGCCGGTGATCTTCTTCGCCGGCCTGCTCGGCTTCGCGATGGTCAAGCTCGGTGCGAAGGTCGCCGAGGCCCGGAAGGTCGTGGGCCAGATGAGCGAGATCATGATCCAGGTGACCCGCTTCGTACTGGAGACCACACCGATCGGCACCTTCGGCCTGATCGCCGGGCTGGTTGGCAGTTACGGTTTCGAGAAGCTGCTGCCGCTGGGCAACTTCGTGCTGGCGTTGTACGTGGCCTGCGCCTTCCACATCGTGGTGGTCTACAGCGGCTTGCTGCTGTCGCACGGGCTCAACCCGCTGAAGTTCTTCCGCGGCGCGGCGCCGGGCATGCAGGTGGCCTTCGTCAGTTCCTCCAGCTTCGCCTCGATGCCGGTGGCGATGCGCTCGATCACCCACAACCTGGGCGTCAACAAGGACTATGCCTCGTTCGCCGTGCCGCTTGGCGCCAGCATCAAGATGGACGGTTGCGGCGCGATCTATCCGGCGCTGTGCGCGGTGTTCATCGCCCAGTACACCGGCGTTCCGCTGAGCCCGGAACAGTACCTGGTGATCCTGATCGCGTCGGTGCTGGGCAGCTTCGGCACCGCCGGCGTGCCGGGGACCGCGGTGGTGATGGCCACCGTGGTGCTCAGCGCGGCCAACCTGCCGCTGGAGGCGATCGGCTACCTGTACGCGATCGACCGCATCCTCGACATGATGCGGACCATGACCAACGTCACCGGGCAGATGCTGGTGCCGGTGCTGGTGGCCAAGGAAACCGGCCTGCTGGACCGCGAGGTCTACGAGGCGGCCTCGAGCAACGTCGGCCTCGAGGACCCGGACGAACTGCTGGAGAAACCGCGTTGAGCGCCGCGGAATGCGTGCTGCAGGCGCGCTTTCCCAGCATCGACGATTACCGCCGGCTGCGCAGCAGCGCAGGGCTGTCGGCCAGGTCGGCCGAAGCGGCGGCATTGGGGCTTGCCAATACCCTGTTCGGGGTCAGCATCCTGGATGGCGCGCGGATCGTCGGCATGGGCCGGATCATCGGCGATGGCGGCTGCTTCTTCGTGGTGGTGGATATCGCGGTGCAGCCCGAATACCAGGGCCAGGGCCTGGGCAAGCGGATCATGGAGGCGCTGTCCGCATGGCTGCGCGCCAATGCGCCGGTTTCCTCCAACGTCTCGCTGTTCGCGGACGGCAAGGCCAGGCAGCTCTACGCCCACTACGGCTTCGTCGAAACCGGCCCGGTGTCGGTGGGAATGGATTACACGGTCAAGGCTTGAGCGCGCTGGTCGGCGTCAGGCCGGCCGCGTCGCGAAGCCGGCGCGCGGCATGGCCAGCCAGGCGCCGAGCGTTGCGAACGGCATCGGCAGCAGCATGCCCGCCACGACCAGCCACTCCGGCTGCGCCAACATGGTGGCCTGGACGATGACCGTCGCAGTCAGCAGGGCGCCGATCACCAGGGCGGCGCCGCCGCGGTGCGGGCTGGCGATGCGCGCGGCGAGCACGCCGCCCACCGCTGCCGCCAATGCCAGGCCACCCAGCAGGCAGGCGACGGCGGGCAAGGGCAAGGCGGCGGTGAAGTCGGCCAGCAGGTCGGGGTCGGCCAATTCCCCCGGGCCGGGCCAGCGGTGGACTTCGGCAAACGCATAAGCCGCCCCAACCAGTGCCAGGGTGGCGCCCACGGCGCCAACGAGAATGCCCAATATCGTGCGTGCCATCGCGTCGTGCTCCTTGTGGACACCGGCAAGCATGGCCCGGGCAAGGGGTGGCCGCAAGCGTGTGCAGGCACTCACCCTCGCCAGCCGCATTGATCCGGCAGCTGGCGGAGGCATGCAGTGGATGTCGGTTGTGCCAGGGTCGGCACGCATCTTGGCCTCGCTTGCCCCTTATCCGCCTTCGGCACCTTCTCCCCGTGCGCGGGGAGAAGGACGCTTCCCCTTTTGCGGGGAAGGGCGGTCTGCTCATCGTGCACGTAGCCCGACGGGCTGAGAAAAAGACGCTTTCCCTTTTTTGGGACAGGGACTGCTAATCGGCTTCCTGGCTTGCGGGGAAACGAGTAAGGTGCATGGCGGCGTGGTCATGAAGTGGATCGACCAGGTCGGCTACGCGGCCGCGGTGGGCTGGAGCGGCCGCTACAGCGTCACCGTGGCGGTGGGCGGCATCCGCTTCGTCGCGCCAATCCGCATCAGCGACCTGGTCACGGTGACGGCCACGCTGGTCTATACAGGAACCAGCAGCATGCATTTCGCCATCGACGTGCGCGCACGCGACCCGGGGCTGGATGCGAGCCAGGCCAGCAACCGGCTGTGCACGCATTGCATCATCGTCTTCGTCGCCCTGGACGGTGTCGAAGGCAAGCCGACGTCCGTGCCGGCCTGGCAGCCGGACACCGACGCCGACCGGCGCATGTCCGAATACGCGATCAAGGTGATGGAACTCAGCAAGGGCATCGAGCAGACCATCGCCCATTACCAGCAGCCGGGAGCCGGTACAGAAACAGAAAAGGCCGCGGGTTAGGCGGCCTTTCGATGCGCTGGAGCGCATGGGTGCTGTGGGCGCTTACATCGCCACGCGGCGCGCCTGCATGAACTTGGTACCCCAGTAGCCGCTCACCAGGCTGTCCACGCGGACGTCCTTGCCGGTGCTCGGGGAGTGCAGGAAACGGCCTTCGCCGACGTAGATGCCGACGTGGTTGACGCGGCCCTTGCGACCGAAGAACACCAGGTCGCCCTGCTGCAGGTCTTCGCGCTTGCTGATCAGTTCGGCATCGGCCTTGGTCGCCATGTCCCGGGACACGCGCGGCAGTTCGATGCCCAGGGCGGTGCGGAACACGTAGCCGACCAGTCCACTGCAGTCGAAGCCGCTGTCCGGGGACGTGCCGCCCCAGCGATAGGGCGTGCCCAGCAGGGTCAGGGCGCGCTTGAGCACGGTCTGCACGTTGCCACCGGCTTCCTGGCGGGCGACCACGCCGGTCTGGTTGAGGTCGTACTGGGCCATCAGGCGGCTGAGGTCGCTGGCGAACATGGCCGAGCGGTCCAGCATCGGCATGGTGTCGCTGGCGGCCAGGCGGGGCAGGAGGGCGGTAAGGGTGGCGGCGGCCGCCTGGGTGGCCTTCTCGCGGACACTGCTGGTGGCGGGCTTGTCGGCTACCGCCGCGGCGCCGGCCTTGGACCGGGAATCGGTGACCGTGGCATCGGCGCTGGGCGCCACCAGGGTGCTGCCTGCCGCTTCGATGGCAAGGCTTGCAGGTGCGTTCTGGGCCTGGGCGGCAAAGCTGGCCAGGGCGAGAACGAAGCTGAACAGAGAAACGGATGCGCCCCGGAGCGGGCGGCGGGCGGCGGGCAGGCCTTTTTGCAGGTCGTCAGTCGTCACGCGGAGGTCTGTGTAGCGAAATCAGACCGGATGATGCCTTCATCTTTCCTTCACGGGGTTCAAATTTCGTTAGGGGGGTGTGATAGAAGCCGACCCAGTTCACATTTTCAACGCAGAACCCGCTTGGCCCCGGAGTAGTGGCTCACCCAGTAGGGGCCATCCAGCCTGTCCAGGCGCACGGTCCCCCCAGTGCTGGGGGCATGTACGAAACGACCTTCCCCCACGTAGATGCCGACGTGGGTGACGTTGCCCTTGCTGCCGAAGAACACCAGGTCGGCGGCGGCCAGCTTGTGCGGCTCGATCCGCGGGCCCTGCAGGGCGGCCAGCTCCCGGGAGCTGCGCGGCAGGCGCAGATCCAGCATGTCGCGGTACACGTAGGTCACCAGCCCGCTGCAGTCGAACCCGCTCTGCGGGGTATTGCCGCCATAGGTATAGGGCGTGCCGACCAGGCCGATCGCCCGCATCAGCACCGCGTTGGCGGCACCCGGATTGGCTGGCAGGACCTGCGGCCAGTCCCGTTGCGCCGTAGCCGGGGGCGGGCTGCGCACTGGCTTGCCGCCGCCGCAGCCCTGCAGCGCCAGCAGGACGCCCAGCAGCATCAGCAGTCGCGTGGCGCGCAGCCCAGCCAGAGCCGAACATGAAAATCGCAAAAGACAGCGTCGTCCGCTTCCATTACTCCGTCGCCGAAGTGGGCCAGGAATCGCTGGAGAGTTCCAGGGACCGTGAGCCCCTCGCCATCCTCTACGGCCACGGCAACATCATCCCCGGCCTGGAGACGGCGATGCTCGACCGCGAGGCGGGCGACAGCTTCGGCGTGGACGTGAACGCCGCCGATGCCTATGGCGAGAAGCGCGAAGGCCTGAGCCAGCGCGTGCCGAAGAAGCATTTCGGGGCGCAGAAGCTGGAGCCGGGCATGCAGGTAGTGCTGCAGACCAATTTCGGCCCGCGCGCGGTCACCATCGAGAAGGTCGGCATGAGCGTAGTCGACGTCGACCTCAACCATCCGATGGCCGGCAAGGACCTGCACTTTGATGTGGAAATCGTGGAAGTGCGCGAAGCCAGCGCCGAGGAACTCGAACACGGCCACGTGCACGGTGACGGCGGCCACCAGCACTGACCGCGCCGCGACCGATATGCCTCGAACGGCCCGCCAAACGCGGGCCGTTCGTTTTTTGAGGCCGGCCGATCCGCATACACTAGGGGCGTGAATCCCCCACGCGACGAAGTCCTGGTCATCGGCGGCGGCGTGATCGGCCTGGCCACCGCGCTGGCGCTGATCGAAGCCGGCCGCGGCGTGCGCGTGGTCGATGCCGGCAAGCCCGGAAGCGGCGCTTCGCATGGCAACTGCGGCACCATCACCCCCAGCCACGCGCCCCCGCTGGCGGCGCCGGGGATGGTCGCGCTCGGCCTGCGCTGGATGTTCACGCCCGATGCGCCGCTGTACCTGAAGCCGCGCCTGGACCCGGGCCTGTGGCGCTGGCTGGCCCATTTCGCCGCGCGTTGCAACGCCGCCGACTGGCGGCGGAGCACGCAATCGCGTTCGATCCTGCTCAACGACTCGCGCCAGCGCCTGGCCGACTGGGTGGCGCGCTTCGGCCTGCAATGCGAGTTCGCCGAACAGGGGCTGGACTACGTGTTCCGCCAGCAGGCCAATTTCGACCATTACGCGCGCCAAGCCGGCCAGTTGCGGGAATTCGGCATAGGCAGCGAGGTCCTCGACGGCGCGGACTACTTGCGCGACGAACCGGCGCTGAAGCCGGGCGTGGTCGGCGCGGTGCGCTTCGCGGGGGACGCGCGCTTGCGCCCCGACCGCTACGTGGCCGAACTGGCCAGGGTGGTGCGCGAACGCGGTGGCGTGGTCGAGGAAGGATGCCGCGTGGACTCGTTGCAGGAGCACGGCGGGGGCGTGGAAGCGGCCACCGATCGCGGTCCCCGCCATGCCCGCGAGGCGGTGGTCGCGCTGGGCGCATGGACGCCCGGCCTGGCGCGCGGGCTGGGCCTGCGCCTGCCGATCCAGCCCGGCAAGGGATATTCGATCACCTATTCGCGCCCTTCGATCGTGCCCAGCCGGCCGCTGGTGCTGAAGGACCGCTCGGTCTGCGTGACTGTCTGGGACAGTGGTTTCCGCCTGGGCAGCACGATGGAATTCTCCGGCTACGACCAGGCCATGAACGCCACGCGGCTCGGCGCGCTGGAGCGCGCGGCGTCCGAATACCTGCATGAACCGTTCGGCGCGCAGGTGCAGGAACGCTGGCATGGCTGGCGACCGATGACCTGGGACGACCTGCCGGTGCTCGGCCGTTCGCCACGCCACCGTCACGTCTGGCTGGCCGCCGGCCATGGCATGCTCGGGGTCAGCATGAGCGCAGCCAGCGGGCAGCTGATGGCCGACCTGATGACGGGCCGGTCGCCAGCGCTGGATCCGGCGCCTTATCGAATGGAGCGGTTCGCGTGAACGCAGCGGATTCGGACTACGACTACGACCTGGTGGTCATCGGCGGCGGGTCCGGCGGCCTGGCCGGCGCCTTCCGCGCGGCCGCCCACGGCGCACGGGTGGCGCTGCTGGAGCCCGGTGAGTTCGGCGGCACCTGCGTCAACGTCGGCTGCGTGCCGAAGAAGGCGATGTGGCTGGCGGCGGAGCTGGCCCAGCGCATGGACCTGGCTTCGCGCCTGGGTTTTCCTGTCAGTGCGCCGGCACTGGACTGGCGCGAGTTCATCGTCCATCGCCAGCGCTACATCGCCGGCATCCACGACAGTTACCGCAAGCGCCTGGATGCGGCAGGCATCGTGCATATGCCCTGCCGCGG
>SEHC01000504.1 GCA_004173415.1 Lysobacteraceae bacterium | reverse complement strand
AACCCCACGATCAAGATGCTGGCACTGGCGTTCATCGTGCTGATCGGCGTGGTGCTGATCCTGGACGGCCTGGAGATCCACGTGCCGAAGCCCTACATCTACTTCGCCATGGCCTTCTCCGTGGCAGTGGAATGGCTGAACCTGCTGATGCGCCGCCGTGGTGCCCGGCAGCAGCACCCGATCGTGCCGTAGCGATTGGTGCGAGGCCGGGCCAGTCCCGGCCTTCACCTTGAGGAAGCGCGGCCGATGCAATCCTTGCCCTGCCGCCCGGCGTCCGCCGCGCGGCGCGATGCTGCAATGCGCGCCACACCCCGGAGGGATTACGCCATGCGCCTGATTTCACGCTCTTTCCTGATCGTCCTGCTGGCCACCCTCTTGTCCGGCTGCGGCTACAACGCCATCCAGCAGAAGGACGAAACAGTGAAGGCCGGCTGGTCCGAGGTGCTCAACCAGTACAAGCGACGCGCCGACCTGATCCCCAACCTGGTCAAGACCGTGCAGGGTTACGCCCAGCAGGAGCGGCAAGTGCTGACCGACGTGACCAACGCGCGCGCGCGGGTCGGCCAGATCAACGTCAATGCCGACGACGCGGCATCGCTGCAGCAGTTCCAGGCCGCGCAGGGCGAGTTGTCCTCGGCGCTGTCCCGCTTGCTGGTAGTGACCGAGAACTATCCCAACCTGAAATCCGACCAGTCCTTCCGTGACCTGCAGGCGCAGCTGGAAGGCACCGAAAACCGCATCACCGTCGCCCGCGGCCGCTACATCCAGACCGTGCAGGACTACAACACCTACGTGCGCTCGTTCCCGCAGAACCTCACCGCCAAGCTGTTCGGCTACAAGCAGAAGCCCAACTTCACCGTCGAGGACGAGGCGCGCATTTCCGAAGCGCCCGCGGTCGATTTCGGTACCCCGGCCGCACCAGCCCCGCCCGCGCCGCCGCCGGCCCCGGCTCCAGCTCCAGCTCCAGCTCCGGGCAACTGAGCGGAGCTCCCGACCGAGCCGACCCGGATGTGCGCACGCGCCATCGCCCTGGCCCTGTTGCTGTGCTGCCTGCCGGCCTGGGCGCAGCAGCTGGCGGCCATTCCCGCGCTGGATTCACCGGTGGTCGATACCACCGGCACGCTGGATGCCGCGCGCGAGCAGCAGCTGGAGCAGCAGGCCCGGGCCCTGCAGGCGGCCAAGGGCAGCCAGTTGCAGGTGCTGGTGGTGGCCAGCACGCAACCTGAGACGATCGAGCAATACACCCAGCGCGTGTTCGACCAGTGGCAGCTGGGGCGCAAGGGCGTCGACGACGCGGTGATCCTGGTCGTGGCCAAGGACGACCGCCGGGTCCGCATCCAGCCCGGCTACGGCCTGGAGGGCGCGATCCCCGACGCCATCGCCAACCGCATCATCCAGGAGTACCTGGCGCCGAAGTTCCGTGCCGGCGACTTCGGTGGCGGCATCGCCGATGCCACCGCGCAGCTGGCCAGGCTGATGGAGGGCGAATCCCTGCCGCCGCCGGTCAGCGGCAACCGCGCCGAGAGCCGGGGCGGCGGGGACTGGATGTTCGCCCTGTTCGCGGCCTTCATCGCCGCCACCTTCCTGCGCGGCCTGCTGTCGCGCGCGCCCAAGGGACTGCGCAGCCTGGTCACCGGGGCCGGCGCCGGCGGCGTGGCCTGGCTGCTGTCCTCGCTGTTGCCGGTGGCCGGGATCGCGGCCTTCATCGGCCTGGTCTATGGCCTGATGTCCGCCTCGGCCGGACGCTATGCCAGCCATGGCG
>SEHC01000503.1 GCA_004173415.1 Lysobacteraceae bacterium | reverse complement strand
TATTTCAACTTCGCCCGCCAGTCCTACGATCGCGAGGCGTGGGCCGCTTTGCTGGCGCTGGCTCGCGCCCGCGGCATGGAAGGCGCTTTCCGGCGCCTGTTCGATGGCGACCAGGTCAACGTCACCGAAGGCCGGTCGGCCCTGCACACCGCGTTGCGTGGCGACCACTCCACCGCCCAGGTCGCGCGCCAGGCGCATGCACAAGCGGTGGAAGTGCGCGCGCGCATGGCCGCGCTGGTCGCACAGCTGGAAGCCAGCGAGGTCACCGACATCGTCAGCGTCGGCATCGGCGGTTCCGACCTCGGGCCGCGACTGGTCGCCGACGCCTTGCGCGACCCGGCCGGCGGGCGCTTCCGCGTGCATTTCCTCTCCAACGTCGATGGCGCGGCCGCGCAGCGCACGCTGGCGCCGCTGGACCCTTCGCGTACCGCGGCGCTGTTGATCTCCAAGACCTTCGGTACCCAGGAAACCCTGCTCAACGGCGCGATCCTGCGCGACTGGCTGGGGGGCAGCGCGCGCCTGTATGCGGTCAGCGCCAATCCCGAACGCGCCTCGGCCGCCTTCGACATCCCGGCCGATCGCGTGCTGCCGATGTGGGACTGGGTGGGCGGGCGCTATTCGTTGTGGTCGGCGGTGGGCCTGCCCATCGCCCTGGCGATCGGCTTCGAAGGTTTCCGGCAACTGCTTGCCGGCGCGTCGGGGTTCGATGCCCACGTTCTGTACGCGCCGCTGGAAACCAATATATCGGTGCGCCATGCACTCACCGCGGTCTGGAACCGCAATGCGCTGGGCCATGCGGCGCACGGGGTGATGACCTACGACCAGCGCCTGGCGCTGCTGCCGGCCTACCTGCAGCAGCTGGTGATGGAAAGCCTGGGCAAGTCGGTGCGGCTGGACGGCAGCGCGGTCGAAGTCGATACCGTGCCGGTGTGGTGGGGCGGGGCCGGTACCGACGTGCAGCACAGCTTCTTCCAGGCCCTGCACCAGGGCACGGGCATCGTGCCGCTGGACTTCATCGGCACGGTCCGCAACGACGACCCCTATGCCGAGAACCATCTGGCGCTGATGTCCAACCTGCTGGCCCAGGGCGAGGCGCTGGCCAACGGCCAGGCCAGCGAGGATCCGCACCGCAGCTATGCCGGCGGGCGCCCGGGCAGCATGCTCCTGCTGGACGCGCTCACTCCCGCCTCGCTGGGTGCGTTGATCGCCATGTACGAGCACAGCGTCTATGCGCAATCGGTGCTGTGGCAGATCAACGCCTTCGACCAGTTCGGGGTCGAGCTGGGCAAGCAACTGGCCAGCGGCCTGTTGCCCGCCTTGCGTGGAGACGCCCAGGCCGCCGATCCGGTGACCCGGGCATTGCTGGCGGAGATCCGCGGCCGCTCCGCCTAGTCCGCGGCGGGACCCCGCTGCGCCTGGTGAGCGTCGTCGTGGCGCTGCAAGGCCCAGGCCACATGCTCGCGCACGAGGTCTGATTCGTGGTCGCGCCGTGACACCAGCGAGGCGAGCACCTCGGGTGTCGCCGGCGCGTTGCCCAGGGCGACGGCGAGGTTGCGCAGCCAGCGCACGTGGCCGCTGCGGCGGATCGCCGAGCCTTCGGTGCGTTGCAGGAACTCGTCTTCGTCCCAGGCGAACAGCTGCGCCAGGGTGGCCACGTCGAGGTCGTTGCGGGCGCGGAAGTCGGGCTCGTCGGTGCGCCTGGCGAACTTGTTCCAGGGGCAGACCAGCTGGCAGTCGTCGCAGCCGAAGATGCGGTTGCCGA
>SEHC01000502.1 GCA_004173415.1 Lysobacteraceae bacterium | reverse complement strand
TCCAGGCACAGCAGGTGCCCCGACGCCTCGCCACCGAGGATGCCCTTGTTCTCGACCAGCGCCTGGTGCACGTAACGGTCGCCCACCTTGGCCCGCAGGAAGCGGATGCCGGCCTTGGCAAACGCCTGCTCGAGGCCGAAATTGGTCATCAGCGTGCCGACCACCGGGCCGCGCAGGCGGCCGGTCCGGCGCCAGTCGTTGGCCAGGATGTAGACCAGGCCGTCGCCATCGACCACGGTGCCGTCGCCATCGACGAACAGCACCCGGTCGCCGTCGCCGTCGAAGGCGATGCCCAGGTCCGCGCCCGAGGTGCGCACGCGCGCGGCCAGGGTTTCCGGATGGGTCGATCCGACCTTGTCGTTGATGTTGAGGCCGTTCGGTTCGACGCCGATCGCCTCGACCCTGGCGCCCAGCTCGCGCAGCACGATCGGGCCGACCTGGTAGGTGGCGCCGTTGGCGCAATCGACCACGATGCGCATTCCGTCCAGGTCGAATTGCCGCGACACCGAATTCTTGCAGGCTTCCACGTAGCGGCCGATCGCGTCGCGGGTACGCACCGCCTTGCCCAGCTGCTCCGACGCCACGGTGCGGAACGGATGCTCCAGCGCCGCCTCGATGGCCTGCTCGGTCGCGTCGTCTAGCTTCTCGCCCTCGGCCGAGAAGAACTTGATCCCGTTGTCGTGGTGCGGGTTGTGCGAGGCCGAGATCACGATGCCGCCGTCGGCGCGCAGCGAGCGGGTCATGTGCGACACCGCCGGGGTCGGCATCGGCCCCATCAGCTCGACATCGACGCCGGCCGCGACCAGCCCGGCCTCCAGCGCCGCCTCGAACATGTAGTTGGAGATGCGCGTGTCCTTGCCGATGATCACCAGCGGCTTGCGCCAGTCGCCGGCGCTCTTGACCGAGGCGCGCAGCGCGTGGCCGTAGGCGTTGCCCAGGCGAAGCATGAAATCGGCCGAGATCGGGCCCTCGCCTACCCGGCCGCGGATGCCATCGGTACCGAAGAACTTGCGGCTCATGCTGCGTCCACCAATGCGCCATCCTTCGGCTTGGGCTGTTTCATCATCAACGCCACCAGGTCGGCCAGCCGGTCGCGCAGTTCGCGGCGGTCGCAGATCTGGTCGATGGCGCCATGCTCGACCAGGAATTCGGAGCGCTGGAAGCCCTCGGGCAGGGTTTCGCGCACGGTCTGCTCGATCACCCGCGGGCCGGCGAAGCCGATCAGCGCCTCGGGTTCGGCCAAGTTGATGTCGCCCAGCATCGCGAAGGAGGCCGAGACGCCGCCGGTGGTGGGATGGGTCATGACCGAGATGTAGGGCAGCCCGGCGGCGCGCAGCCTGCCCAGCGCGGCCGAGGTCTTGGCCATCTGCATCAGCGACAGCAGGCCTTCCTGCATGCGTGCCCCGCCGCTGGCGGAAAAACACACGAACGGACTGCCGGTTTCCAGCGCCCGCTCGGCGCCCAGGGCGAAGCGTTCGCCGACCACCGAACCCATCGATCCGCCCATGAAGGCGAAATCGAAGGCCGCAGCGACCAGCGCGCGCTCCTTGATGGTGCCTTCCAGCACGACCAGCGCGTCGCGCTCGCCGGTGGACTTCTGCGAGGCCTTGATGCGGTCGGAGTACTTCTTCTGGTCCTTGAACTTGAGTGCATCGACCGGGCCCAGCGCGGCGCCGAGCTCGCGGGTGCTGCCGGGGTCGAACAGGGCCGCCAGCCGCGCGCGGGCGCGGATCGCCATGTGGAAGCTGCACTTGGGGCAGACCTCCAG
>SEHC01000501.1 GCA_004173415.1 Lysobacteraceae bacterium | reverse complement strand
CGCACCCTCGCCGGTGCTGCGTTTTTCGGCTTTGTTAACGACATGGGTGCAACCCTGTCCATCGGTTGGCAGGGGCAGGGGGCGTGGGAATGAAGATCGGGTGGGAAAGCGGGGCTTTGGCGATGTTCGCCGTGGTGGCGCATGCGCTGCTTGCGATGCCCGAGGCCGCTGCCGGCGAGACGGCGGGCGGAATGCGTTTCCGCTGCGAGTCCGAGCGCAGCCAGCCGCATTACTGCAAGGTCGATACCGATGACGGCATCACCCTGGTCAAGCAGTTGTCGGCGTCGCCGTGCAGGCAGGGCACCAACTGGGACTACGACCGGCACGGTGTCTGGGTATCGCATCGCTGCCGGGCCGAGTTCGTCACCGGCAAGGTCGATCCCGCCAGCTTGTCCGAACCTGGCAGTTCCGTACGCTGCGAATCCAAGGCCAATCGCATCGAGCACTGCCCGGCCCAGGTGGCCAGCGGAGTGAGGCTGGTCAGGATCCTGTCCAGTTCCGCCTGCATCGAGAACCAGGATTGGGGCAGCGATGCGCAGGGTATCTGGGTAGCCAATGGTTGCCGCGCCGAATTCCTGGTCGGCGGCAAGGCGGCGGCCCGCAACACTGAGAGCGACGCGGGCTCGAGGATCACCTGCGAGTCAGCGCAGAAGCAGCGCCAGTATTGCCGTGCGACCGTGGAGCGGGGCGTCGACCTGCTGCGCCAGTTGTCCCGGACCCGCTGCGTACAGGGCAGCAACTGGGACTGGGAGCCCGGCGGGATATGGGTCGACCTGGGCTGCCGGGCGGAGTTCGGCGTGCGTTGAGTCGTTCGCCGCAAGCGAAACCGGTGTCCAGGCCTGTCGTGTTCTAAACTTGGGCCATGGAAAAGCACATCGACTACGCCCGTTATGATCGCATCCGGCCGCTGCTGTGGACCGGCGACACGCTGGAACTGCTGGACCAGCGCAAGCTGCCGTTCGTGGTCGAGCACGTGACAGCTTCGACCAGCGACGAGGTGGCCGCGGCCATCCATTCGCTGGCGGTACGTGGTGCCCCGGCCATCGGCATCGCCGCGGCCTGGGGCGTGGTGCTGGCGGCACGCCAGGTGGATGCGGCCGATGGCGCCGCCGCCGCTCCCAGGCTGGAGCCTGCACTGCAGCGCCTGAATGCGGCACGCCCGACCGCGGTCAACCTGGGCTGGGCCCTGGCCCGCATGCGCCGGGTGTTGGCCGCCGCCGGCCCGGACTGGCGCCAGGTGCTCGAACGCGAGGCCGCGGCCATCGCCGAGGAAGACCTGGCCGCCAACCGCCACATGGGCGAGTTGGGGGCGGCGCTGATCCAGCCCGGCAGCGGCGTGCTGACCCACTGCAACACCGGTTCGCTGGCGACTGCGGGCTTTGGCACCGCGCTGGGCGTGATCCGCGCAGGCGTGGCCCAGGAAAGGATCGCGCGGGTGTTCGCCGGCGAGACCCGGCCGTGGCAGCAGGGCGCGCGCCTGACGGTGTGGGAGCTGCAGCAGGATGGCATCGACGCGACCCTGATCGCCGACTCGGCCGCCTCGCACCTGATGAAAACCGGCGCGGTGCAATGGGTGGTGGTCGGCGCCGACCGCATCTGCGCCAATGGCGACACCGCCAACAAGATCGGCACCTACCAGCTGGCCATCGCCGCCCGCCACCACGGGCTCAAGTTCATGGTCGTGGCCCCTTCGTCCACGGTCGACATGGACACGGCCAGCGGCGAGCAGATCGAGATCGAGGAGCGCGACCCGGGCGAGATGTTCGGC
>SEHC01000068.1 GCA_004173415.1 Lysobacteraceae bacterium | reverse complement strand
GCAACGAGCTGATCGTGAAGCAGACCCTGGGCCAGCCATTCGATTTCACCGCCCTCAGCAACTTCAACACCCATGTGGTGATCGACGTGGCCGGATACTTCATGGCGCCGGAGGCGACGCGTCCGGATTGCACTGCGATTTCCGATACCAGGACGCTGGCGGCAGGCGAGAACAGCTATGGCACTTACGCCGACGCGGCGGCTTGCCCTGCAGGATACGCTCCGACTACACCGTACTGCCTGGGTGCCACCGGCGTCTATCTCACCGGCAGCGGGGTATGGTCCAATTCCCCTTACGACAAAGTCTGGTGCAGCTTCCACAATACGACGGCGAGCAGCCAGGTAGTGATCGAAGGAACCACCTGCTGTCGTGTTCCGGGCCGCTGATCCAACTGGGAACATTGCGTGGAGAAGAAGCCGGCCCAGCGCCGGCTTCTTCTTTCTCCGGCATGTTGCAACCGTTGTCCGAAAGGACAATGCTCCGGCAGGTCCGCTTGCGTAGAATGTTGGCAGGCATTCTCTCGAGGGCCCAACATGGCCAAAAGCAAGGTTTACCCCGACGCGCGCTCTGCCCTTGGCGGAGTCGTCGCCAACGACCAGACCATCGCCGTCGGCGGCTTCGGCCTGTGCGGCATCCCCGAGGCCCTGATCCTGGCCCTGCGCGACAGCGGTGTCACCGGTCTCACCGCCATTTCCAACAACGCCGGCGTCGACGGCTTCGGCCTGGGCCAGCTGTTGGCCACCCGCCAGATCCGCAAGATGATTTCGTCCTACGTGGGGGAAAACAAGGAATTCGAACGCCAATACCTCTCCGGCGAACTCGAACTTGAATTCAACCCGCAAGGCACCCTGGCCGAACGCCTGCGCGCGGGCGGCGCGGGCATCCCCGCCTTCTTCACCCGCACCGGCTACGGCACCATCGTTGCCGAGGGCAAGGAGACGCGCGAATTCGATGGCCACCACTACGTGATGGAAACCGCGCTGAAGTCGGACGTGTCGCTGGTCAAGGCATGGAAAGCCGATACAGCCGGCAACCTGATCTATCGCAAGACCGCGCGCAACTTCAATCCCGCGGCGGCCACCGCCGGCAAGGTCTGCATCGCCGAGGCCGAAATCATCGTCGAGGTCGGCGAGCTGGATCCCGACCAGATCCATACTCCCGGCGTCTACGTGGATCGCCTGGTCCACAATCCGCATCCCGAGAAGCGCATCGAGAACCGCACCGTCAGCCCGGCCGCGGCCAATGGAGGAGCACGCTGATGGCCTGGACCCGTGACGAGATGGCGCAACGCGCGGCGCGCGAACTGAGCGACGGCGCCTACGTGAACCTGGGCATCGGCCTGCCGACCCTGGTCGCAAACTACATACCGGAAGGTATGGATGTGTGGCTGCAGTCCGAGAACGGCCTGCTGGGCATCGGCCCCTTCCCGACCGAGGACCAGGTGGATGCGGACCTGATCAATGCGGGCAAGCAGACGGTCACCGCCCGCGAAGGGGCCAGCTACTTCGGCAGCCACGAGTCCTTCGCCATGATCCGCGGCGGCCACATCGACCTGGCCGTGCTGGGCGCCATGCAGGTCACCGACAAGGGCGACCTGGCCAATTGGATGGTCCCCGGCAAGATGGTCAAGGGCATGGGCGGCGCCATGGACCTGGTGGCGGGGGTCAAACGCATCGTGGTCCTGATGGAGCACGTGGCCAAGGACGGAAGCCACAAGATCCTGCCGCAATGCGACCTGCCCCTCACCGGAGTGGGGGTGGTCAACCGGATCATCACCGACCTGGCGGTTTTCGATGTGGGACCGAAGGGACTGGTGCTGGTCGAAGCTGCACCTGGGGTGGGCCTGGACGAACTGGCAGGGAAGACCGGCGTCACGTTCAGCCGCGGTGCCTGAATCGGGGCCAACCGGGGGTCCCTCAGCGGTTCCAGACCGGTGGGGTCAATGTGGCCGCGACTGGCCCTTGCGCTGTCAAGCTGCGTTAAAGTGTCTCACCCATTGACCCCCGTTCTTAGGAATCCCCATGAAAAACCGATTGGGCGCGCTGGCATGTTTGGCCCTGCTGGCAGGTTGCGCTGCACAGGACGATCAAGCCAGGCCAGGCGCGAATGCCGGGAGCCAATCTCCCGAGGCCATCCAGATGGCGACCGCCAATGCCCGCCTCGCCGCGATGTCCCGTGACAAGAGCCGCACTTTGGGGAGTGCGCCGGATAAAGGCGGATTGTTCGCCTACGCCGACAAGAAGGGCGTCAAGCAGCGCGGTGCGTACACCTTGCTGCCGGTGCAGCTGAGTGAGGAGCACGCGTTCCGCGGCGTGGCCACGGGAATGATGAAGGTCCCGGCGCCGGATGGCAGCGAGATCAGCATCCGCTACGAGCGTCACGAAGAAGGCGAAGACGGCAACTGGTCGTGGATCGGCAAGGTGGTCGGCGGCGACGCGGCCCAGGAAGCGATCATCACCTTTGGCGAGCACGCCGTGTTCGGTTCCATCCCGCAGGCGGTTGGCCCGGCGCTGCGTCTCACCACTGAAAACGGCGTCGCTTACCTGATGAAGGCCGATCCCGCCAAGTTGATCAAGGCGCATCGCGCCGGGGGCGATACCAAGATCGCGTCCAGGTACGTTGCCGCCAACCTCGAGCAGGACGATGCCCTGGTCGGCGCAGTGCTGGCCAAGGCCGCCAGCCAGGCCGGGTCCGGTATTGAATCGAAGGCTTTCACTTCCGCCAATACCATCGACCTCGCGGTCGGTTACTCGGACGGCTTCGTAACCGCCCGTGGTGGAGCCTCGGCCGCCGCCACCCGCATCAGCAACCTGGTCACCGTGGCCAACCAGGCCCTGGTCAACAGCAACGTCAACGCCCGCGTACGTGTTGTCCAGGCGGTCCAGGTCGCCTATGCCGACAACACCGCCAACAACTCCGCCCTGGAGCAACTCACGGGCCGCAACGACACCGGACCGGTGACGATTCCAGCGGCATTCAACGCCTTGCGCGCGGCCCGCGACCAGTACGGCGCCGACCTGGTCACCCTGATCCGCGACTTCCAGCCGCTGAACGACGGCTGCGGAATTGCGTGGCTGATCGGTGGCAACCAGGCGCCGATCGTTCCCGCCAGCGATGCGGCCTTCGGCTATTCGGTGGTCAGTGATGGCGATTACGACCAGGGCGGCAATACCTACTTCTGCGATGACATCACCCTGATCCACGAAATGGCCCACAACATGGGCTCGCAGCATGACCTGGCCAATAACAACGGCGTCACCGGGCGTTATCCGTATTCCTACGGTTACAAGAGCACCGCCGCCCAGGGCAATTTCTACACCGTGATGGCCTACGGCGACGACAACCAGCAGCTGTACCGGCTGTTCTCCACGCCGGCCCTGACTACCTGTGGCGGTTTCGCCTGCGGTGTTGCCGACCAGGCGGACAATGCGCGAAGCCTGCGACAGACGATACCCCTCGTCACATCGTTCAGGAACGTCGTGGTTCCGATCCCCGGGGCCGCCAGGAACGACATCAATGGCGACGGCAAGTCGGATGTGCTTTTCACCAACGCATCTGCCCGTCAGTTCAGCTATCGACTGATGAACGGCACGGCGGTGACCTCGAGCAAGCTCATCGGCGGAGTGGGTGCCGGTTACTCGATCGCCGCAACCGGTGACTTCAACGGCGACGGCAAGCACGACCTGCTGTGGACCAGCGCCAACCTCGACCTGTACATCTGGACCGGCAATGGATCGACGTTCACCTCGACCAAGGCCGGTACCTATCCGTCGGGCTGGAAGGTGGTCGGGGCAGGCGATGTGGATGGCGATGGCAAGAGCGATATCGTCTTCCACAACGCATCGACCCGGCAGATCAGCTATCGGATCATGAACGGCGCGGTCACCACGCGGTCCGGCCTGATCAACGGCGCGGGGGCGGGCTATACGGTTGCGGCGATCGGCGATTTCAACGCGGATGGCAAGGCGGACCTGGTGTGGACCAGCGCCAATCTCGACCTGTACATGTGGACCGGAAACGGCAACACCTTCACTTCGGCCAAGTTCGGTACTTATCCGTCGGGCTGGAAAGTGGTGGGCGCCGGCGACATCGATGCCGATGGCAGGAGCGACGTCCTGTTCCACAATGCCACGACCCGCCAGCTCAGCTACCGCATCATGAACGGCACCGTGACCACCCGCTCAGGCCTGATCAGTGGCGTCGGTGCGGGCTACACGGTAGGCGCCACCGGCGACTTCAATGGCGATGGCAAGCTCGACCTGGTGTGGACCAGCGGCCTCCGCGACCTGTACATGTGGACCGGCAACGGCACCAGCTTCGTCTCGTTGAGGGTTGGCGACTATCCGTCGGGCTGGGTCCTGGAGGACTGAGTCGGAACACTCAAAAAAAACGGGCCGAAAGGCCCGTTTTTTTTGTCCGGCAATCAGCGTGGCGTCGGTATGGGCTGGGTGCTCGCGATGGCGACGAGGTTGACCGATGGACTGGCGTCCGCGCCGATATGGATATCATCCACGCTGAAACCGAACTCGGACTCGACCGCTTCGCCGCCACGGGATCCGCGGAGGCGGTGTACCCGGTTGAGTGCGGCCACGCGCCATCGATCGGGGATGCCGGGGAAGGTGAAGGGCAGGCTCAGCCACTTGAGCTTCGTGCAGCGGCGGATTTCCACGTCGATCATGTCCGCCCTGGCGGTCATGCCCATGACTTCCAGCGAATCGAACAGCGGCGAAATCTTGGCGACCAGTTCCGCCTTGCTGTACTCATGGAGATGCCAGCGATTCCAGGGCTTCTGCCCAGGCAGCAGGCGGGTGCTGCGATCCGGGGTCACCAGCACCAGGGTGCCGCCGGGAACCAGCACGCGCCTGATCTCCGCAAGGTAGCGTCCGGTATCGGCCACGTGTTCGAAGACCTGGAACGAGAGCACGGTGTCGAACGAGGCATCCGCGAATGGCAGCGGCCGGTTCGGGTCAATTCGCTGGAAGGAAAGGTTGGGATGGCTGAAGTGGCTGCTTGCGTAGGCCACCGCTTCCTCGGCGACGTCGACTGCCACGACGCTCGCAGCCGTCCGCGATACCTGCGCCGATCCGTACCCGCTCCCGCAGCCGTAATCCAGTACGCGCTTTCCCTGTGTGTAAGCCTCGGCGAAGCGATAGGTGGCGATGTGGAGCAGGTAGATGAGGTAGTCCTGCGGCGAGGACTTGTACTCCTGCATGATCATGCGTTCGCCGGTCGGCTCCAGTTCCATCGTCTTATTCCTGCTTGTTGGTACGTCGGATGCGGGCCATCATAAGCGCGCCCGTGGCAAAGCAAAGTATGTCGGCTGCACTGGTCGCGATGCGCTGCGCGAGCACCAGCAGGGAGGCGTCCGCTGCGTCCATGCGCGTGGACAGCAGCAGCAGGAGGATCGATTCGCGCACGCCTACGCCGGCCGGGGCCCCGGGAACGACGAAGCCGACCGTCCAGGCAATGGCATAGGCGGCGGTCAGGTACAGGTAACCGGGGTGGTCTCCAGGCGCCAGGGCCATCGCGAGCAAGGTGAACCCCAGTCCCGAGACCAGGTAGGCACAGCTGTCGATCGCCACCACCGAGGCCATCGCGCCCATGCTCGCCTTGCCGACGACACTGGCGCCGCCTGTTCGCGCTATGAGCTTGCGCGCCGACCAGTTGATCAGCCCCGACAACAGCGGGATGGCCGCCAGCCCGACGATGATTGCTGCACCGAGCCACAGCAGCCTGGTGTCATGTCCGCGGCCCAGGATCTCACTGCCAGCGCCCGACACCAGGCCGAAGCTGATCCCGACCAGGCTGCTGGCCAGCAGCAGCAGGATCAGCTCGTAGGCCATGCTCATGAAAAGCGGTATCGACGGAATCCGCTGGGCCAGTGCCAGCGTCGCCTTGCCGAAATGCTGGCCCACGTTTCCCGGCAGGTATTTTCCGGCCTGGGTCGTCAGCATGATCGCATTGAGAATGCGGTACCGGACCTTGTGGCCCAGGTCATCCAGCAGCACCTTCCAGGACCACGATCCTATCGGGATCGCCAGGGTGGAAAGGACCGTCGCCACGGCCAGGGCCAAGGCCAGGGCCGGGGTCATGCCCGCCGCCAGGTCCTTCCAGCGGACGCTCATGGCCATGTAGCCGATGAACGCCACGCAGCCGATGATCGCCAGGATCGAGCCGGAAATGCGCAACCACTTCTTCATGCTGGCGGTGCGTCGAGGAAGGCGCGGAATTGCGCGCCGATGGCTGACGGTGAAATCGTGTCGCGGTAATTCGCCCCGGCCGCTGGCGGATGCCTGGTCCAGGCGAGCACCGCGTCGGCAAGCGCACGCGGATCATTCGCGCCAATCAATTGCACGGCGGGATCGCCGGACTTGACCAGTTCGCGTATGGCGGGGGAATCGCGGGTAATGAGCGGCCGTCCGCAGGACAGGATCTGGAAGACCTTGTTGGGCACCACGCTCGCCGCCTTCTCCGATTCGCCGAATATGCCCAGGCATATGTCCGCGCCTTCGATCAGGCGTGGCAGCTGGTCGTAGTCCACCCAGGCAATGCGTTGCACGTGGGGAAGGTCAAGACCGGCGATCAGTGCATCGACGGCTTCCTGCTGCTGGCCGCTGCCCACGATCAACCAATCGATTGGCTCGTCCCTCAGCAGGGCCGCGGCGCGCACGATCGTGTCGATTCCGTGCAGGGGTATGAACTGCCCGTAGAAAAGCACCCTTGCTTCGGCAGGGGAGGATGCGGACGGGTGAGTACGCGATGGCTCGAAATGATCGGTCTCCACGCCCACCCATACGGCCCCACAACTTTTTCCGGCAAGGCCGAACAAGGTTTCCATGCGCGCCGCATGGGCATGGGTATCCATGAACAGCCGGTCCGCGGCCCGGACCGATAGCCATTCCAGCCCATGCAGCAACCGTGCCGCGATGCTGCGAGGGGCAAGCAGTTTGCGATCGAGCACGACCGTGTCGTACGCCGAGAGGAACCAGTCCATCACCACCGGGGTGCTTCGCATCCAGGCGAAGGGCCGGATGATGGCAACGTCGACGAAGGCCGGATAACAGACCAGGACGCAGTCGTGCCTGGCCAACCGGAGGTAGCGCAGCAGCAGGATGGGATAGGCCAGAAACATCGACGCCAGCAATCCCAGCCAGCGCCACGCACCCTTGACCTGGCTCTTGTCCTGGATGCCCTGCCATACCTCACGCCTGCATTCGATGACCTCTATGCCGTTGTCGCGCAGGCCCTGCAGCAGGATGCGCACGCGGGGCTTGCTGGTATCGCAGGTGCCCCACACCACGACCCTGCGGATACCGCCACTGCGGACTCCGGCACGAATGCTCAAAGGGCCGCTTCCAACTCCGGCAGCAGCTTGAACAGGTCCCCCACCAGCCCGATGTCGGCGATCTCGAAGATCGGCGCCTCGGCGTCCTTGTTGATGGCGACGATGGTGCCGGCGTCCTTGATCCCGGTCAGGTGCTGGATGGCGCCGGAAATGCCGATGGCCACGTACAGTTCCGGAGCGATGATCTTGCCGGTCTGGCCGACCTGCATCTCGTTGGGGCAATAGCCGGCGTCGACCGCCGCGCGCGAGGCGCCGACCGCGGCGCCGAGCTTGTCGGCGAAGGCGTAGATCACCTTGAAGTTGTCCTCCGAGCCGACCCCGCGCCCACCGGAAACCACGCGCCGGGCGCTCTGCAGGTCGGGCCGGTCCGACTTGCCGGCGGCCAGGCCGATGAAGCGGGTGTGGGTGGGCAGCGTCGCATCGACGCTGACCGCTTCGATCGCGGCGCTGCCGCCCTTCGCGGCTTCCGGCCAGGAGGCGCTGCGCACGGTAGCCACGACCGGGTGCTCGGCGGGTGCTTCCACGGTGATGATCGCGTTGCCGGCGTAGATCGGGCGCTTGAAGGTATGGCTGCCTTCGACCGACATCACGTCCGATACCTGCGCGGTGCCGAGCAACGCGGCCACGCACGGCATCAGGTCCTTGCCGAAGGTGGTCGAGGGGCCGAACACATGGCTGTAGCCTGCCGCCAGCGTCGCGATTTGCGGTGCCAGCACCTGGCCGATGGCGTGGGCATTGGCGGGGTTGGCCACGGTCAGGACGCGGGCGACGCCGCCGATCTGCGCGGCTTCGGCGGCGATGGCGGCCGGATCGGCGGCCAGCACGGCGATGTCGATGGAGTCCGGCTTCAGCGCCAGCGCGGCGCTGACCGTCTTGGCGGTGGCGGCGTTGAGCTTGCCGTCCAGGTGTTCGGCGATGACCAGTACCTTGCTCATTACAGCAACCCCTTCTGCTTGAGTGCG
>SEHC01000067.1 GCA_004173415.1 Lysobacteraceae bacterium | reverse complement strand
CCGCGCACAGCGCGGTTTTGCCAATGCCAGAGGAGGCATGCCTCCTCTATCCCCGCGCAGGCGGGAAGCGCTCTTCAACAGCCAACGGCTGGTCATCCAGCGACTTGCTATCGATCCGAAAAGCCCGTGCGCTCCGCGCACGGTTTTGCCAGATCGTCATCCCCGCGAAAGCGCGGATCCAGGGAAGCTTCTACTGATCAAAAAGCCCTGCGCCAGCGCGGCTTTGCCAATCTGTCGAACCATCTCCCCCGCAACGAAACGCCCGCCATCTGGCGGGCGTCCTGTCTTCTGCCGCCGGCGATCCTGGACAAGCTCACTCCACGCCAGAAGCGCATCGACAGACTCATGCAGATCGCGCAAGGGCCGCCGAACGCCGAACGCCGATCAGCGCATCGAGAGGACCAGCAGGACCAGCGCGAGCACCTGGCCAACCGCGATGCTCACGATCCCGAAGAGGCCCAGCCCCAGCAGCGTGCGCAGGACGGCTTTCCAGCGCGGATAGCCCTGGAAGAACTGGACCAGGGAAAACACCGCGTAAACCATCGACAGAAGGACCGCCCAGTTCGACGGTTGCGGCACCCATCGATGCAGGACCAGCAGGACCGCCCAGAACACGAAGGTCTGCACCGTGAGCAGGGTCGTGATCACCAGCCACTCCGGATAGTTCAGCTTGCCGGTCCGACCGAACGCCAGCCGGAAGGCCAACGCCTCCAGCGGCAAAAGCAGCAAGGTGAAGGCGGTGAAGTACTGGTTCATCAGGTCCGCCGCCAGCTTCGACGCCTTCGCCACCTGTGCCGGATCCAGTGCCGTGCCTGCGCCCGCCTGGCTGCCTGTCGATGCCCCTGCGAACACAGCGGAGTCCAGGACTCCTTGTCCCGCCAGGTATTTGCTGAGGACCACCACTACTGCCGACATGATCATCAGCATCAGCAGCGGCTTGACCTGGTGGCCGCGGCGTCCCTGGATGTAATCGCGCATCAGGTGGCCGGGCCGCAGCATCAGCTCCTTCAGCGAATAGAAGATGCCCCGGTCCATGTGCAGCACGCTGTGCTCCAGCTCGTGGCCGAGGAAATGCCAGTCGATGCGATGCGCCGGCGTGGGCTGGCCGCAGCTGGGGCAGAACTTCTGCATTGCGCCGTCGATGGCCCGGTCGCAACTCGCGCAGCTTGCCGCTTCGGTGATGTTCAATGCCTGTCGCCCGTCCTTGTGGTGATGGATTTTCCCACGAACACCCAGGCAAACCGCAACCAGATCGATGCGAAGACCATCGCCCGGGTCGGCAGGCTGCGGCGCGGCGCCTCGAACTTGCGGAAGTAGCGCCACAGCCCGCGATGCTTGTGCCACTCCACGAACAGCGGGCGCGACAGGCTGGATACGCCGCGCACGTGCAGCACCTGCAGGTCGTTGGCCACCGCGACCAGTGCGCCGGCGGCGCGCGCGCGGCGGCACAGGTCCAGGTCCTCGGCATGCAGGCGGTAGCCTTCGTCGAAGCCCCGCAGGGTTCCGAACAGGCGGCGCGGCAGCAGCATCAGCGCGCCGGAGATCGCATCGACCGGCTGCAGTGCCTGGGCCCCGTCCACCTGCACGCCCAATTTGGAAGCCTTGCCAGCGGACCGCAGCATGGCGCCGAAATCGGGGTCGTTGCGGCGCGCCGCTTCATCGGCCCGGCCGTCCTCGCCAACCAGGTCCACGCCCAGCAAGCACTCGACGCCGGCCGCCAGTGCGTGTTCGCGCAGCCGCCACAGGGTATCGGTTTCGACCATCAGGTCCGGATTGACGAACGCCAGCCACGGCGCGGTCGTTTCCCGCGCGCCCTGGTTGCAGCCGACCGCGAAGCCGGGATTGTCCGGATTGCCGACGAAGCGGACCCGCCCATCCATGGCCGCGTGCCGCTGGATGATGTCCAGGGTGCCATCGATCGAGGCGTTGTCTATGACCCGTATCTCCGCCACTCCCCGGGCAGCGCGAAGCCGCAGCAGGCAGTCTTCCAGGGTGCTGGCGCTTTCGTGGCTGACCACGACGGCGGCGATGCCGCCCGGATCAGCGGAACAGTTCACGCTGCGGCTCCGGCGATCCGATTTCGTCATAGCGCAAGGCCAGGGTTTCGCGGGTGGCGCGCAGCGGATCGTGCATGAGGAAGTTGGCCAGGCGCGCATTCCAGGCCGGCCAGCGCGCGTTGATCGCGTCCAGGTCGCCTTCGGCCGGGCCGCCCTCGCCGCCCCTGGCGACGAATGCGGTTTCGCACAGGGCGTTGCGCCACCCCAGCCCCGACAGGCGCAGGGAAAGGTCGATCAGCGCCGCATACCAGGAGCCGTAGCTGCTGGCATCCAGGCCGCCGACGCGCTGCCGGGCGCTGCCGCGCAGGGCCACGGCATGGTTCACCGCCGCCGGCAGTTCGGGATGCAGGGCCGGCATCGCCGCGCAGGCCGCCGCGGTGCGTTCGAAATCACCCGGCGGCGCATCGATCTCGCCCAGCCGCGGCCATGAGGCGGCTTCGCCGGCATTGCACCAGGGGGTGGCGCTGGCGATCGAGGCGTCGCGGGAGAAACAGGCGGCCAGCTGCTGCAGCCAGCCCGGCAGCGGCTGGGCATCGGCGGCCAGGACCACCACATCGGCACCCGCGCAGGCGCCGAGCATTTCGTCAAGGTGGGCGACCTCGCCGATCGGCGCCTGGCGGCGGGTGTAATCGGCCTGCAGCGCGGTGCGGCGCAGCCATCGTTCGATGATCGCGCTGGCGCGTGGGCCGGCCTGGGCATCGTCGGCCAACCAGATCCGCGCGCCGGCCGGGGTGCCCGCGTCCAGTGCGCCGAGACAGGCGTCGAGCGCGTCGTCGTCGACGCCGACCGGCAGCAGGATGACCGGCAGCGCGGCGCCTGGCGCAGTCATCACTTCTTCTTGGGCGCCTGCAGGGGATCCAGGGCGCGGAACTTCTGCCCGTACTCGTCGGTGAGGTCGCGCGCCTCCTGCGGGTTGCGCACCAGGGTCGGTGTGAGCAGCACGATGACTTCGCTGCGCTCGCTGCCGGTGGTCTGCCGGCCGAACAGGCCGCCGACGATCGGCAGCCTGCTCAGTCCCGGGAAGCCGGTCGAGCCGCGGGTCGCGCTGTCGCTGATCAGGCCCGCCAGCATGACCGTGTCGCCGGCTTGCACCGCCGCCTCGGTCTTGACCTTGCGGGTATTGATGCGCACGTTGCCGTTCTGGTCGGGAATGTCGCCGGGGGTGCTGACTTCCTGGACGATGTCCAGGAACACCATGCCGTCCTTGGTCACCCGCGGGCGCACCTTGAGGATGATCCCGGTTTCGAGGTACTGGACCTGGCTGAAGGTGTTGTCGGTGCCGACGCCCGGGTTGAAGGTGACCGAGGAGATCGGGATGCGGCTGCCGACGTTGAGGGTGGCTTCGGCATTGTTGCGGACGAAGATCGACGGCGTCTGCAGCAGGCGCACGTCGGTGACTTCGTCCAGCGCCGAGATGATCGCCGCGGCGTTGCGGCCGAGGAAGGTCCAGCCCAGGCCGGCGGGGCCGGCCCCGGTCAGGGTGCCGGTGACGTTGCCGGCCAGGGTGCTCCAGGTGTCGCGGCCGACCGCGCTGGGCAGCCCGGCATCGGTGACCGCGCGCTCGAAGAACCAGTTCACCCCGTAGCTGAGGTCGCCGGTCAGCGAGACCTCGGCGATCTGCGCCTCGATGTGCACCTGCATGGGCATCACGTCGAGCTTCTCGATCACGTCCTTGATCGACTTCCAGGCGCTGGCGCTGGAACGAACCAGCAGGGTGTTGTTCTCCTCGACGGCGGCGACGCCGACCTTGTCGCCCTCCACTTCCAGGGTCACGCTGCCGTTGCCGCCGCTGCGCTGGTTGAGGGTCAGCGAACCATTGCCCAGCCCGCCGGAAGACGAGTCCGAACCGCCACCACCGGTGCTGCCGAAGTCGACGCTGCCGTTGCTGCCGTCCATGCCGCTGTCGCGGATGTTGACCGGGTCGGTGCCGGGCATCAGCGATACCGGGGCGTCGCCGCCGGTGGACTGGCCGCCGCCGCGGCCGCCGCCGAAGACTTCGGCCAGCCGGTCGGCCAGGTCCTTGGCCTTGATGTACTTGAGTTCGTAGGAGTACAGGCGCGACCCTTCTCCGGCGCTGTCGATGCGCTCGAGCCAATCCTGGATGTCGTCCAGGTAGGCGGCCTGCGGAGTGATCACCAGCACCGCGTTGGCGCCCTCCAGCGGCATGAAGCGGAACATGCCGGCGCTGGGCGTCTTGCTGTTCTCGCCGAACACCTTCTCCAGGTCCGAGACCACCTTGGTGGCACGGCCGGACTGCAGCGGGAACACGCCCACGGACATGCCCGCAAGCCAGTCGACGTCGAAGATCTCGACCGTGCGCAGGTAGTTCTCCAGCTCGGTGCGGGTGCCGGCCAGGGTGATCACGTTGCGCGAGGAATCCAGGCCGACGATCGCGTTGGGACGCGCGTACGGCTCCAGCACCTTCTTCATCTCGCTGGCCGAAATGAAGCGCAGGGGCACGACCCGCACCTCGAAGCCGCGCGCGTTGGACGCCGGGCCGGTGCGTGGCGCGACCGTGCCCGAAAGGGCCTTGTCGGCCGGGATGACGTTGTAGCGGCCACCGCTGTAGACCAGGCGGGCGTTGTTCCAGCCCAGCACCATCTCCAGCAGGTTCAGCGCCTCGGCCGGCGAGACCGGCTTGGGCGTGCCCAGGGTCACGGTGCCCTGCACTTCCGGGGCGATGACGTAGTTCTGGCCGAGCATGTCGCCGAGGATGGCCTTGACCACCGCATGCACGGACTCGCCCTCGAAGTTGAAGGTGGCCGAGCCGCTGCTGGCGCCGGCCAGCGAGGGCATCGGCGCCGACGCCGCGCTGCGGTTGATCACCTGGCCGGTACCGCGACGGATCACCGCCTGCGGACCGGTTTCCGGCTCCTCGGCCGTGGCCAGCGGCGAGGTTTGCGCGCCGCCGGAAGCATCGACGCGGTTGGCCGCGCCCTGCCGGCGCACGTCGGGCGTGGGCATGCTCGCGCAGGCCGCGAGCAGGCCGGCCAGCAGGGATACCAGGATCAAACGTGACTTCATGCCTGCACTCTACTTTGTCTTGTCCGGGGTTGGCGGGAGTTCGCCCTGCTCCCGCAGTTGCGCGCGGCGTGCCTCGATGCGCTTGCGGATCAGGTCCATCTGCTGCTCGGTGGTCATGACCGGTTCGGCCGGGGCGGCGCTTTCCGCCGGCGCGGCGTCGGCCGATCCGGGCTGCGGTTGCAACTGCGGCTGCATGGGTTCGGACGCCGGCGCCTGGCGCGGGGGCTGGCCCTGGGCCACCGGCGTGGCCGGGCCCGGATTCATTCCGGAGACCGCGGTAGGCGGCTGCCCGCCGTTGCCGTCGAACACACGCAATTCCAGGGTCTGCTGTCCCTCGGGCCCGGCGATCACCACGCTGCGGGGATGGATCTCGACCACGCGCCAGTTGGGCGAGGATTCCGGTGCCTCACCCAGCTTGACCCGCACCGATTCACCGCCTTCCTTGCCCTGCAGGATCGCCATCTGCAGGCGCGGGGTGATCAGCACGCTGGTGAGGATGAAATCGAAGCTCTGCGGCTGCTCGCCGCCTTCTTCCCCGGAAATGAAGAACGATTCGGGCTGGCGCGTTTCGGAGAACAGCGGTCGCGCGCTCATCTGCGTGTACTGGCCCAGCGGACCGAGGCGCTCGGCGGCCGGCGGGCGCAATTGCGGCAGCGCCTGGACCAGGCTGGGGTCGGCTGGCAGCGGACGGATGACCCCACCCATCCCGGCCACGGCCAGCAACCAGGCAATCAGCGCCCATCCGGCCACCGCGACCAGCAGCCAGGTACGCGGACCGATGGCGTCAGTTCGCATCCATCGTCTCCTGCTGGACGGGGCTGGCACCGGCACGCGGTGCGGAAGCCGGCCTGGCGCCGGCGACCGGCTGCAGGTAGCCGTACAGGTCGAAACTGGTGTCCAGCCCGCCATTGCCGCCCGGTCCGGCCGAGAGGTAGGCGTAGCGCTGGGCCAGGATGTTCAGGTTGTCCACGAACAGGCGCGGCGTTCCGCTTTCCAGCGCATGCAGCACCGCGCCGAGTTCGGGGGTCCCGCAGCGCAGGCGAACCTGCACGACCACGCGCTCGAAACGTTCGCGACCGGCCGGCTGCGGCATGGGCGAGCGATTGCTGATCGCGCAGCTGCGATTGCCGGGGCTGGCCTGGAGGACCACGGTCTCCAGACGCTGGACCAGCCCGGCGGTGGCCAGCTCGACGCTGGTCTCGGTCAGGAACCCGGGACGCTGCGACTGCTGGGCGATGGCGGCGGCCAGTTGCTTCTCGACCTGCGGGGCCTGTTGCAGCTGGGTGCGCACGCGCAATTCGCGCTCCCGGCTCTCGGCAATGTCCTGGTTCACCTCCAGCATCGGCACCGTCCACCAGCTATGCACCAGCAGCAGGTAGGCGATCGCCAGCGCGCCCAGGAGCAGGACCAGCGCCAGCCAGCGGTCACGACTAGCGAGCAGGGGCGCCATCGGCGGCCTCCGTCGCCGGCCTGGCCGGGAGGGTGCCGACCAGGTCGGCGGTCAGGCTGAAACGATCGCGCCGGGTCCGCGGATCCGGCTGCAGGGCGCCGCTCAGGGCCGGGGATTTCCACAGGCTGGAGCCTTCCAGCCGGCCGACCAGGGCCGAGGCCTCCGGGCTCAGGCCGATCAGCAGCAGGCGGTCGCCTTCGATGGCGAGCTTCTCGAGGTAGGTGTTGTCCGGAAGCCGGCGGCTGACCTCGTCGATCACCTCGACCGTGGTCGGACGGCCCGCGCGGGCTTCGTCGAGGAACCGTGCGCCCTCGACGATGTTGCGCAGGCGGTCGCGCTGCAAGGCCACCTGGCGCGCCTGCAGGGCCTTGGCCTCGACCTGGGCGTCGAAGGCCAGGACCGCCTCGCGGCGGTTTTCCAGCACCTGCCAGGCAGCGGCGATTATCGCGGCCAGCGCGACTGCCCCCAGCACCAGGTTCCAGGTCCGCATCGGATTGCTGCGACGGCGACGCTGTTCCTCGGGCAGCAGGTTCACTTCCAACGGCAGGCCGGCGTCGTCGAGCACGTCCACCCCGACCAGCCCGGCGGCCAGCCCGCCCAGCGAACCCAGGGCTTCGTCGAAGGCCGCGCGCGGGACCACCACCAGTTCCACGTCCAGCTGGCCGTCGTCCCGGCGCTGCAGCAGGCGCGCGTCGAAACACACGGCTGCGGCGTTGAACGGCGTCTGCCGGTCGACCTCGAAGCCGACCACGTCGCGCAGGCGCTCCAGCGCCGCGCCGGGCAGCAGCAGGCGCCGGCGCAGGGCCAGGGCCGGTGGCAGCGCCAGCCAGCGCGGCAACGCCGCCAGCCGGTTGGCCAGCACCCTTTCCAGGTCCGGGTCCTGCAGCGGCAGCGGCAGTCGTGCCAGGGCGTGGACGCCGCCGGCGTTCTGCCAGTGAAGTTGCACCTCTTCGCCGTGCCGGACCAGCAGCAGCCGGTCCCGGGCCAGGCCCAGCAGTACCCGCCAGCGGGCCGGCAGCCAGCTGGCCAGCGCCTGCCGCCACCAGCGGAAAAAACTGCCCGTGCCGACGCCGTAGCGGCGGACGCGATCCATCAGGGCCGGATTGTCGTTGAGGGTGGTCATCGGGGTGCCGCAGCTTCCTCCCAGCGCAGTGTGGTGTACGCGGAGCCCGGCACCGGGCCGCCGCCTGCGCGCACTACCGCACGTAAAGTCACCGCGGTCCCGTCAGCGGTGCGAACGTGGCTCTCGATACTATACGTGCCGCTGCCGGTCAGCGCCTGCCCCGCCAGGGCTTGTGGCGTGCCGCGGCGACGCGCCTCGTACTCCGCCGGATCCAGGCCCATGGCCGCAAGCACCGGCGCCTGCGCGTAGTTCGGGTCGGCTTGCGGGCGGCCACTGAACAGGGTCAGGCTGGGCTCCAGACGCGCATACAGGGCCGGGCTCATGCCCAGCACCTGTTCGACTTCGGCCACGGTTTCGAACGGCGCATCCTTGGCGCCATAGGGAAGGCCGGCGGCGTCATAGTCGGGATCCTCGGCGCCGCCGCCAGGCTGGGTCAGCGGATCGGCATCGCGCCAGTCGACGATGGCCGCGGCGATGCGGTCGGCAGTCGCAAGCTCGCCGCCCACCGCGCGGATCAGCGCGCCCAGCAATTGCGGATCCGCCTGGTTGAGGTCGACCTTGCCGGTTTCGTCGACGATGCTCACCGCCACGTCGCTGCCGGCATAGTCCCAGAGATACAGGCGTCCATCGGGCAGCCACTGGGTCGCCGGGTCGCTGTC
>SEHC01000500.1 GCA_004173415.1 Lysobacteraceae bacterium | reverse complement strand
GTGTTGCCCTGGGCGCCGGCCAGGGCGCGGCCGCGCAGGGTGCCGTAGATGTGGATCGAGCCATCGGAGATGACCTCGGCGCCGGCGCCGACCGTGCTCAGCACGGTCAGGTCGCGATTCTCGGCATACAGCTGCTGGCCCGAGCGCACCGGGGTCTTCTGCACCAGGCCGGGGCTGCTGGCGGCGGCAGTGGCGGGCGCTGCCTTGGGCTTGGCCGGGGCGGCTTCGGCCGCGCTTTCGCGACGCGGGGCAGGGGCGGGCGCGGGCGGCGCAGCCGTGGCGACCGGTTCGTACTGGGCACGGAACTTGGCCAGCAGCGGCAGTCCCAGCTGGCCGGCCAGCTGCTCGGTCTCGCGGGTGCCGTAGGACAGGCCGACCGGCAGCACGCCGGCGGCGCGCAGGCCGTCCAGCAACGCCTGTGCCGTGGCCTGGTCGGGCAGCTGCGACAGGCCGCCGAAATCGATGATCACCGGGGCGCGGCCGAACAGCTTCGGCGCCCGCTCGACGCGTTCACGCATCTCGCGCGCCAGTTGCGCCACGTCCAGGGTGCGGATCCGCAGGTTGGCGATGCCCACCTGGCCGATCTTGAGTTCGCCGGCCTGCTCGTAGTCCAGGTTCCCCGAACTCACGCCAGGGTCCCCGTGTGGCGCTCGGCCGTGGCCTCCAGCAGCCGGCCGCGGGTCCATGTCTGGTCGGGCAGGGCATCGCCATAAGTCTCGCGGACCCAGGCATAGCTGCACATTTCCTTCATCAGCATGCTGGCGCGCACGCCGGCGTCGGCCATCTGGTTCTGGCCCACTTCCTTGAAGCCGAAACTGCCGTGGAACAGCAGCGCCGGATCGGCGCCATGGTCCAGGAACACCTCGCAGGCCAGCTGCGGGTACCGCAGCTCGGCGTAGCTCTGCACGTCGGCGTAGAACGCGCGGCCCACGCCGCCGCCGCGGCGGCGGCTGGCGACCACGATGCGGTCGATGTAGAAGAATTGCGGATAGCGCTCGCTGAACCAGTCGAAATTGCTGCTGTCGTGGCGGGAACCAGCGCCGAAACCGACCAGGAAGCCGGCCAGGTTGCCGTCGCGCTCGGCGACGCGGAAATATTCGGCCTGCTCGTAGAAACGGTGCACCCGGGACGAATCCAGCGGCAGGATCGCCAGGCCGGCGTTGTTGTTCAGGGCTAGGACGGAATCCAGCTCGTGCTCGCGCACGTCGCGGATGACAATCGACATTCAACTCACTCCGGGGAGACGACACGGATGGCCGCGAGCCATCGGCCCGGATTATCGCATGGCGGCGGGCGCGGGGGCGCACGCCGAGGCCGGGCATGACTTTCGGTCGGCGTCCGGGGGGCTGATCGGCCTTAAGATGGCGCCATGTGGTCCCGACTAAGTCATACCCGACTCCTGCGCAGCGCCGGCCTCTACACCTGGGCGCTGGTGGGCATCCCGATCGTGGGCAATGCCTGGTTCCTGCCGCCGTCCAGCGGCGTGGACGAGCAGGGCATCAACGTGCCGATGGCGATGCTGGCCTACCTGGTGTTCGGGATCTGCTACTGGCTGGCGACCCGCTCGCTGGCCGGGACGACGCGCTCGCTGTCGACCTCGGTCTGGGACATCCCGCTGCTGGTGGTGCTGACCTCGGCGGCCCTGGCGGTGGGCCTGTACACCAAGACCGGCCTGGGCGCCCTGCTGATGCTGATCGTGGCCGGGGTGCTGCCGTGGCTGCTGGCGGTACGCGTGGCGGTGGCCTGGCTGGTCGTGGCCCACGTGTTCCTGGTGCCTTC
>SEHC01000499.1 GCA_004173415.1 Lysobacteraceae bacterium | reverse complement strand
CGCCGCCTGCGCCGAAGGACGCCAGGCGTACTGGGTCTGCACCCTGATCGACGAGAGCGACGAGGTCGTGGCGCAGGCGGCGCAGGGCACCTATGAATTCCTGTCGGCGCAGCTTTCGGACCTGCGCGTGGGCCTGGTCCACGGGCGCATGAAGCCGGCCGAGAAACAGGCGACCATGCGCGCGTTCAAGGCCGGCGAGACCGACCTGCTGGTCGCCACCACGGTGATCGAGGTCGGCGTGGACGTCCCCAACGCCTCGCTGATGATCGTGGAGAACGCCGAGCGCCTGGGCCTGGCCCAGCTGCACCAGTTGCGCGGGCGCGTCGGCCGTGGGGCCGAGGCTTCCAATTGCGTGCTTCTGTACCAGTCGCCGCTGTCGCAGATGGCCCGGCAGCGGCTGGCGACCATGCGCGAGACCAATGACGGCTTCGTCATCGCCGAGAAAGACCTGGAGCTGCGCGGTCCGGGCGAACTGCTGGGAACGCGGCAGACCGGACTGGCGGCGTTCCGCATCGCCGACCTTGCGCGCGATGCCGGATTGCTGCCGCAGGTACGCGTGCTGGCGGACCGGTTGCTGGCCGATTCGCCCGTGGTGGCCGACCGGATCATCGCGCGCTGGGTCGGCGGCGCCGCGCGCTACGCCTCCGCCTAGCGCCGGACGGGTGTGCGAAACTCGACGGTCGAACCAAGGCGTACCCACATGACCGACAAGATCCCGTTGCTGATCGACACCGACCCGGGCGTGGACGACGCGCTGGCGCTGTTGATGGCTTTCAACGACCCCGACCATTCACTGGTTGGCCTGACCATCGCCGCCGGCAACGTCGGCCTCGCGCACACCGTGCGCAACGCGCTCAAGCTGTGCGAAGTCGCCGGCCGGGAAGACGTGCCGGTCCATGCAGGCTGCGCCGATCCACTGCTGCACCTTTCGGCCGATGCTGCGTACGTGCATGGCCGCGATGGCTTTGGCGACACCGGCTATGCGCCAGCCGCGCGCCAGGCGCACGCTGAACACGCGGCCCTGGCCATCCTGCGCCTGTCGCATGAGCATGCCGGCAAGCTGCTGCTGGTCGCTCTCGGCCCGCTGACCAACCTCGCCCTGGCGTTGAGGCTGGATCCCAGCCTGCCCTCGCGCATCGGCCGACTGGTGGTCATGGGCGGCGCGGTCAGCGCGCACGGCAACATCACCGCGGCCGCGGAATTCAACATCGCCTTCGACCCGGAGGCGGCGCACATCGTGTTCGAGGGCTTCCCGCGCCTCGACCTGGCCGATTGGGAAGCGGTGCTGGCCCATGGTTTCCCCCATGCCAGGGTCGAATCCTGGTTGCGGGCGGACTCGGACCGCGCGCGCTTCTACCAGCGGATCTCGCAGTTCAGCCGCCAATGGTCGGCGGACAGCCGCGGCGACCACTGGCATTCCGCCGACGCCCTGGCCATGGCCTATGCGCTGCAGCCATCTGGCGCGCGCGAGGTCGCCGAGCGGCCGGTGGCGGTGGAGCTGGCCGGGACCCTGACCCGTGGCGCCACCGTGGTCGACTGGAACCGCCAGCATGGCCGCCCCGACAATGCCAGGCTGCTTCTGGCTTATGACCAGGCCCGGTTCGAGGCCCTGGTCGAGGCCGCGCTTGGAGCCGTTTGATAGGCGGCTTGCGTCCGGTCTGGTTGCCGGGCTAAAATGCCGCTCTTCACTTCCTGATACTTGGTGCCGCCATGAAGGCCGACATCCACCCCCAATACCGCGACGTCGTCTTCCAGGACGTCACTTCCGATTTCAAGATCCTGACC
>SEHC01000498.1 GCA_004173415.1 Lysobacteraceae bacterium | reverse complement strand
CATGGAACTGGTGGAGGGAGGTGGATTCGAACCACCGAAGGCGTAAGCCAGCAGATTTACAGTCTGCCCCCGTTGGCCGCTTGGGTATCCCTCCGGATCGGGTGGATTCGATGTAGCCAGGCTGGCCAAATCAAACCGGAGTGAAACAGCCGGAGATTTTGGCCCCAAGTCGGGGGACTGTCAACCGGATAAACACCTTAATCCGCAATTGATTGCATCACGAGCGTCCCGTGAACGCAGTGCAGCGCGAAATTCAGGGGCCGGTGGCGGGCGCAGGCTGGGGAGATGGCAGCTTCTCGTCCGAATACAAGGCCACGTGGGGCACTCCGTCGGCGCCGATCCATCCCCGGTACATGCCTTCGGTGTTGAATGGCGTGGCAATGCTGCCATCGGCACCGAGGACGATGGCGCCCCCATCCCCGCCCAGCCTGGGGATGGCCTGGTTGATGACCGCCTCGCCGGCTTGGGCCGGGGTTTCCTTCAGGTAGGCCATGCGTGCGCAGATGTCATGGGCGGCCGCGGCGCGCAGGTAGAACTCGCCCCAGCCGGTGCCGGACACCGCGCACTGCGCGTTGGCGTAGGTGCCGGCGCCGATCACCGGCGAGTCGCCCACGCGCCCGTAGCGCTTGTTGGTCATGCCGCCGGTGGAAGTGCCGGCGGCCAGGTGTCCCTGCTGGTCCAGGGCCACTGCGCCGACCGTGCCGAAATGCTTGGCCGTCTCGAGGTCGGCATGGGCCTGGCCGGCCGCCTCCTCGCGCAAGGCCTTCTGCAGCTGCTGCCAGCGCTTCTCGGTGTGGAACCAGGACGGATCGACCAGTTCCACGCCCTGCTCCCGGGCGAACACCTCGGCCCCCTGCCCGACCATCATCACGTGCTCGGACTTCTCCATGACCGCGCGGGCCAGCAGGATCGGGTTCTTGACCGTATGTACCCCGGCCACCGCACCGGCCTTCAGGGTCGCGCCGTCCATCAGCGAGGAATCCAGCTCGTTCTTGCCGTCATGTGTGAATACCGCGCCCCGGCCGGCGTTGAAGTAGGGGTCGTCCTCGAGCACGGTGATCGCCACGGTGACCGCCTCCAGGGCGGGCTTGCCCACCGCCAGCTGGGCATGGCCCTGGCGCAGGGCGCGTTCTAGTGCGGAGCGCACCGCCGCCTCGTCGGCCGGGGTCATTTCGCTGCGGACCACGCCGGCCCCGCCATGGATCAACAGCACGCTGTTGCGGGGTTCGGCGGCCTGCACGGCCGGGGCGAGCAGGGCCAGCAAGGCGACGCTGAGACGCAGTTTGTTCATCTGTTTTTTCCGGTGGTTGCGGTCGGGAGACCAGGGGTCAGTCTAGCGGGTGGAGTACGAGGCGGCCTTGCACCACCTCGGCGCGGGACCGGAACGCCGGCTGTTCGACCGTGAAGGCGGGCAGCGACAGGCGGCTGCCTGAGCCGATACCGGTGACATAAAAATCAGGAAAATCAATCACCTGTCCTGGTTCCAACGGCGGCTTCGCCGGCGCATTCCTGGCCTGGGTGGCAATTCCCTCATCGGACGCGCCAGGAATGACCAGCCAGGCCTTGCCATCGTTGCCGGTGTAGACCCGTCCGTTGCCGTCGCCATCGATGCACAGCGCGGTGTACTCGTCCACGCCCAGTCCCTTGATCCGCGAGCCGGCATGCGCGCCGGCCAGGCGGGTAACGAATACCAGCAGCCTGCCAAGGCGGTCGCGCGCGGCGAAATGGCTGTCGGTGACGACCTCCCCAGGCGGCAGCAGCGGCAACTGCAGGAAATCGTCGACCAGGGT
>SEHC01000497.1 GCA_004173415.1 Lysobacteraceae bacterium | reverse complement strand
GCCCAGCTGCGCTATCCGTACGGGGCCTCGGTCAAGGACGCCGAGGAGAAGCTGAAGTTCGACCTGTTCTACGTCAAGAACCACGGCCTTTCCCTCGACCTGATGATCCTGCTGCAGACCGTGGAAGTGGTGCTCTTCGGCCGCGGCGCGCGCTAGCGCCGGGTCACTCGGTCAGCGGGCATTGCCCGCTGCCGGATCGGGGGTCGCGCTGGCGGTCTTGAGCCGGTGCAGCGGCGAGCTGTACCAGTCGACCAACTGGTCCTGCTCGAAGCGCAGCCAGGATGGCCCATAGAACCAGTTGTCGCCCTGGGTGCTCATCGGTGCGCCCTGGATGGTGCGCACGCTGCGCTTGTCCATGCCCAGGGCCAGTTGCGTCCCGATCAGGTCCGCCACCTCCGCTGCGGGCGTGGATTGGCCCTCGCCATTGGTCACCACCGGCTCGGTCGTGGCGCGCGTGGCCCAGTCCCATCCGAGCACGGCCAGCAAGGCCAGCAATCCGGCCAGCAGCGGCCAGGTGGGTCGTGCGCGGGGCGCAGACTGCTGCGTGTTCGCGCGCAGTGCATCGCCTGGCGGCGGCGCGACGGGAGGTGGCCCTGCACTGCCCTGGGCCGGCGCCTGCCGCGGTTCCGCCGCGCGCGGCGCAACCGCCCCGGGCAGGCGTCCGTGCTGGCGATGGAAGCGCATGGCCGCATCGAACAGCGAATTCATTTCGTGCAGTTGCGCGGTGGCCTGCTCCACGTTGGAGGCATTCACCGCCCGGTCCGGATGCAGTTCCGCGATCCGGCGGCGATAGGCGTGCTTGAACTCGTCCAGGCCGCAATCCGGGTGGGCTCCGAGCAACGTATAGAGGTGGGCGAAATCCGAGTTCATCGTCTGTAATCCGGCTTGATCACCTGTTGTCGGCAGTGCCCGGGAGTGCCCGGTTATTGGCCGTTCCAGGCGGGAACTGGCGTTGACAGGATGTCACGAAAGTATTTTTTTTTCTGCTGCAGGGGGCTGTTGGTGGGCGGGAAACCAAACCAGGGAATGCCGGACATGGTAGCGGCACTGCGGCGCGGGTTGTTGCTCGGGGCCGAGGCGGCGATCGCGGGCGAAGGCCCGGCGTTGCTGCCGGTCGAACTTCCCCCTGCGCTCGTCGCCGAACTGGCGTCGCTCGCCGACGAATGCGACGCGTCGTTGCCGGCGGTCCTGCTGGGCTCGTGGGGCCTGCTGCTGGCGCGCGTGTGCGGCCAGGACCGGCTGGCCGTTGCCTGCCGCCACGTTGGTGGGGAGCACCCATCGGTTGCACCGGACGCACCCATCGATGTGTGGGTGGACGTATCCGAGGCACCGTCCCTGGCGATGCTGGCGGCGGCCCTCGAAGGCCAGTTGCGCGGCGCCCAGGCCGATGACCGGGCAACGGATGCCGGCGCCGGCGCCGCCTTCACCTGGTGCGCGGATGACGCGGCCCTCGCCCGCGCCGATGCCGGCATGGCGGGTGGGGAAGCCGATGCGCCGCTGGGATTGCGCCTCGGCCTCGACGGCGGAAGCGTCCGCGGGTTCATCACGTGCCGCGATTCGTGGCTCCCGCTTGCGCAGTTGCAGCGACTGGGCGGTTACTGGCGCCAGTTGCTGCAGTCGATGGTGGCCAGCGCACTGCAGCCGGTCGACCGCCTTTCGCTTATGGATGCGGCCCAGCGGCGGCAGGCGATCGAGCACGGCAACGACACCGCGGCGGTGTTTCCCGACACGCTCTGCATCCACGAATTGTTCGAGGCGCAGGTGGCGCGCACGCCCGAGGCGATCGCCCTGGTCCATGG
>SEHC01000496.1 GCA_004173415.1 Lysobacteraceae bacterium | reverse complement strand
ACTCCTGCGAGATCAGCTCGCGCGCAGTGCCGCGGTCACCGGCAGTCGCGCGGCACGCAGGGCCGGGAACAGGCCGCCGACCAGGCCGATGCCCAGCGCCCATTTCAAGCCGCTCCACAGCAATTCGGGCGAAACCTTGAACTGGAACACCACCTGGCTGAAATTCGCGCCCAGCGTGGCCACGCTGTAACCGTTGAAGATGGCCCAGGCGATGAAGCCGCCCAGCAGCCCGCCCAGCAGGGCCAGCAGCATCGTCTCCAGCATCACCGCCATCACCACCGGGGTGCCGCGGAAGCCGATCGCGCGCATCGTCGCGATCTCGCGCGCGCGCCCGGCGACGGCCGCATACATGGTGTTGAGCGCGCCGAATACCGCGCCGATAGCCATGATCGCGCCGATCACCGTGCCCAGGACGTTGATCAGCTTGGTCAGGCCGGTCGACTGCTTGGTGTAGTAGTCGCGCGTGGTCAGCACGTCCAGCTTGAGGCGCGGGTCGGCGGCCATCGCGGCCTTCAACTGGTCGAAGCCGGCTTTTCCGTTCACGCCGACGGTGACCGACTGGTAGGCGCGGCGATCGTAGGCCGAGGACAGGGTCTCGATGTCCGTCCACATTTCCGAGTCGTGCGCGTCGCCGGAGGCGAACGTCCCGACCACCGTCCAGGACTGGTTGCCCACCGCGCAGGATGATGGCGGTATCGTCGCTGCCGGTCTGCTTGAGCGTGGCGGCGAAGCCTTCGCCCATCGCCAGCATCGCCACCAGCACGCCGACCACGCCGGCGATGCCGACGATGATCACGCTGGAGGCGCCCCAGCGCTGGGGCAGGCTGGCGATGCCGATGCGGGTGGCGGCAAGTGCGAGCCGGCCGGTGCGGGTCAGCGCCAGCCACAGCGCGACCGCGACCGCGACCGCCAGCACCCCGTACCAGGGCAGCATGACCCACACGACCAGGCCGACGACCAGGGCAAGGATCGAAAGCGCGTTCAAGACCCATTGGTTCTTCATGGTGAACTCCAAAGCGGATACTGGTCATTGCCCGGCGAAGCACGCCGGGCGTTCGTCGCAACACGCGGTGCGCCGCGCAAGCCGTTTCGATTCATTCTCAGCGTCCGGCCAGGGCGTCGACGATCTTCAGGCGCATCGCCCGCATCGCGGGTAGGGCGCCCACCACGATGCCGATGGCCAGCATCAGTGCCAGCCCCAGCGCCCAGGTCTGCGCGGGAATGCTGGGCAGGCTGATCAGGCCGCCACTGGCGGCGCTGAGGATGGGGATGATGACCGCGGCGATGCCCATGCCGATCAAGCCGCCCAGCACGATCAGCAGGATCGATTCGACCAGCACCAGGGTCAGCACCGTGCCGTTGGTGAAGCCGAGGGTCTTCAGTACCGCCAGTTCGGGGATCCGGTCGCGCACCGCCTGGGACATGGTGTTGCCGGTCAGCAGCAGCAGGGTGAAGAACACCGCGGCCATGATCGCGGTGACGATCAGGCCGATGTCGGCGAACTGCTTGGCGAAGGACTGGTTGAAGGCCTGCTCGGTCTGGGCCTTGGTCTCGTGGCTGGAATTCATCGAGATCGCGTCGATCGCCCTGGCCACGCGCGTGGCATGGTCCGGGTTGTCCAGCTTGACTACGTACCAGCCGACCATGCCGTTGGTGTACTGGTTGGCCTCGTCGAAATACTTCCAGTGGAACACCAGCTGGTTCTCTTCGCCGGCGCGCTTGCTGTCGGCCAGCTTGAAGGTGCCCCTGAGCGTAAGCGGCCAGGCGTTGCTGCCGTCCTTCTGCGGGAAGATCGTCGCCTGCAGCGGGATGGTGTCGCCGACCTTCCACTTGAAGCGCTTGGCCAGCGCCTCGCCGACGATGGCGCCGGTGCGGTCGGCCTGCCAGGCCTTGAGCTGGGCCGGGTCGATCACGTATTCCGGATAGAGGTCGAAGAAGTTGTCGCTGACCGAGAAGTTCGGGAAGAAGTTCTTCGGGTCCTGGTAGATGCCGCCGAACCAGGCCGCGTAGGTGGCCTTCTTCACCCCCGGCGTGGATTCGATCCGCGGGGTCAGGCTGTAGGGCAGCATCTGCGTGATCGACAGGCGCGAGGTCACCACCAGGCGGTCGGCGCCGGCGACGCTGCCGCCGCTGTTGAAGGCCACGCGGACCGAATCCAGCAGCCCGAACAGCAGGAACGCGGCCACCACCGACAGCAGGGTCAGGAAGGTCCGCGTCTTGCTGCGGAACAACGCCGACCAGATGAGCGAGAAATACTTCATGCGGATCTCCAGGGGAGGATCGAGTGCGGAGAAGCGGGTGACGGGTGGAGAGGGACGAATGACGAGCAAGAAAAAGCTGCTTCAGGCTCGTTTCTCGTTTCCCGTTCCTGCTTCAATGCGCGGCCGGCGCGTCGGCCAGTTCGCCCTTGTCCAGGTGGATGGTGTGGGTCGCGTACTCGGCGGCCTTGGGATCGTGGGTGACCATGATGATG
>SEHC01000495.1 GCA_004173415.1 Lysobacteraceae bacterium | reverse complement strand
ATGCGCCTGTCCGGCCAGGCCGAGGTCAAGCCGCATGTCGACGTCAACTACTACTGGCGCGAGCGCATGCGCGTGCACTTCCCGGTGCTGACCACGCCGTCGGTGCGCTTCCAGTGCGGCGAGGGCGAGGTCAACATGGGTGAGGGCGAATGCTGGGTCTTCGACACCTGGCGCCGGCACCGGGTGCTCAACGAGGGCAACCATACCCGCATCCACCTGGTCGCCGACACGGTCGGCGGCGAGCGCTTCTGGGACCTGCTCAACCGCGCGCGCCCGCCGGGCCCGCGTGGCGCCGACTGGCAGCCGGAGCTGATCGCGCCCTCGCCGGGAGCGGCCCCGGCGCTGGACTTCGAAAGCGTCAATGCGCCGGTGGTGATGTCGCCGTGGGAACTGCGCGAACACATCGTGTTCCTGCTCGGCGAGGCATTGCCGGATCCGCGCCTGGCGCCGCTGCAGGTGGCGCTGCTGCAATTCGCGCGGCGCTGGCAGGCGCTGTGGTCCTGCCATGGCACCGACCGCGAGGGCTGGCCCCGCTATCGCAGGCTGCTGGATGCGACCCGGGCCGAACTGCTGGCCAGGGGCGTCGGCGAAATCGGCCTGCGCAACGAGGTCGGGCTGATGCAGGCGCTCAGCGCCTACGTGCTGGACATGGCCCTGGCCGACGGCCACAGCGGCGATGCCGCTTCGCGCCTGGACCACCATGGCGCCCAGGCGACGCCGCCTGCGGTCGCGGCGCCCGCGCACGCCGGCACCGGCGTCGCGACGGCGGTACGCAGGCCGCTGGCCGATGCGGTATTCGAGCGGCCGGTCTTCCTGGTCAGCCCGCCGCGTTCGGGCTCCACGTTGCTGTTCGAGACCCTGGCCCAGGCCGAAGGCGTCTACACCATCGGCGACGAAAGCCACCAGTTGATCGAGGGCGTGGAGGGACTGGCGCCTTCGCAGCGCGACCATGCCTCCAACCGCCTGCTGGCCGACGACGCGACCGCCAGCGTGGCCACGGCCTTGCGCAGCCGGTTCCTGGCGGCGCTGCGCGACCGTTCCGGGCGCGCGCCCGATGGCACGCAGACGGTGCGCATGCTGGAGAAGACCCCGAAGAACGCGCTGCGCATCCCGTTCCTGCGCGCCGTGTTCCCCGAGGCCAGATTCATCTACCTGCACCGTGATCCGCGCCAGGTGCTGGGCAGCATGATCGATGGCTGGGAATCGGGGCAGTTCCAGATGTATCCGCAGTTGCCCGGGTGGAGGGGGCTGACCTGGTCTTTCCTGCTCACCCCGGGCTGGCGCGAGCTGATCGGCGCGCCGCTGGGCGAGGTGGTGGCGCGGCAGTGGGAAGCGGCCACCAGCTGCCTGCTGGACGACCTGGAGGCCTTGCCGGACGCCCACTGGATCACGATCGACCACGATCGCTTCCTGGCCGATCCGCAGGCCGAAGTCGCGCGCCTGTGCCAGTGGGCGGGCTGGGGCTGGGATCGCTCGCTGGACAGGAACCTGCCCTTGTCGCGCTATACGCTGACCGCGCCGGATCCGCAGAAGTGGCGCCGCCATGCCGATGCGATCGAGCCCCGGCTGGCGGGCATGCGCTCGCTGGTGGAGCGGGCGGCGCGGGTGGCCGCCTACTGATCGCGGTGGCGGTCGCGCCGGCGTTCCAGCGGAACGCCGGCGCCAGGACTCAGGCCTTGGGCGCCTGGTCGGTGTAACGGGTCATGGAGTCGCGCAGGATCTGCCTGGCCTCGGCCGCATCGCCCCAGCCGTCCAGCTTGACCCACTTGCCCTTCTCCAGGTCCTTGTAGTGCTCGAAGAA
>SEHC01000066.1 GCA_004173415.1 Lysobacteraceae bacterium | reverse complement strand
CCACGACGGTGTCACCGGGGCCGAAGGCGGGCAGTTCGCGCTTGATCTGGGCGGCTTCGAAATCAGCCAGGATGTTCATGTTGAGCTTGGTCATGGTGGCACCGTATGAGTGTCGTGGGCGTGTCGTTCGACAACAGAAACTGATGCAGTCACCGGATTGTGCTGCACGATATTATTGTGGGATCCAAGGCGCAGAACGGCTTGGAGCCGGGCATCTTACCCGATTTTTCCTTTGCGTGCGCGGGCTTAGGACTTTTCCTGCTTGCGCTGCGGGGCCGACTGGCGGAAGTCCTCGAGCAGCTTCCGGTCCGCCTTGGACAGCGCCGCCTCGTCCAGCAGGTCAGGACGCCGCAGCCAGGTACGTCCCAGTGCCTGCTGGCGGCGCCAGCGCGCGATCGCGGCATGGTCGCCGGAACGGAGCACCGGCGGCACCTCGCCCAGTTCGTGGCTGGCGGGATGGGTGAAATGGGGGCAATCGAGCAGGCCATCGGCTTCGAAGCTGTCCTGGGCCGCGGACTCCGCGTCGTTCAGGACGCCATCCTGCAGCCTCGCCACCGCGTCGATGACCACGGCGGCCGCGAGTTCCCCCCCGGACAGGACGTAGTCGCCGATGGAAAGCTCCTCGTCGACTTCTGTCGCCACCAGTCGTTCGTCCACGCCCTCGTAGCGCCCGCACAGCAGGACCAGGCGCGGACGCGCGGCCAGTTCGCGGACCTTCGCCTGGTCCAGCGGCCTGCCCTGCGGGGTCAGGTAGATAACGTGCGCGGGCAGCGGATCGGCGTCGCGCGCCGCGGACAGGCAAGCCCGCAGCGGCTCGATCATCATCACCATGCCCGGCCCGCCACCGAACGGCCGGTCATCGACCCGCCGGTAGTTGCCTTCGGCGTGGTCGCGCGGATTCCAGCCATGCAACGCAAGCAACCCGCGCTCCTGCGCGCGGCCGACCACGCCGAAGCCGGCGCACTGGGCGACGAACTCCGGGAACAGGCTGACCACGTCGATGCGCATCAGAAATCCGGATCCCAGTCGACGGTGATCAGCCCCGCCTCGAAATCCACGGACTTGACGAATTCCGGCTCGACGAAAGGCACCATGCGCTCGCGATCCCCGCGGATCGACAGCACGTCGTTGGCGCCGGTGGAGAACAGGTGCGACACGGTGCCGAAGTCGACTCCTTCCACGTTGACCACGCGGAAGCCTTCAAGGTCGATCCAGTAGAACTCGCCGGGTTTCGGCGCTGGCAGCGCCGAGCGCAGCACATGGATTTCGGTGCCGCGCATGGCCTCTACCACGTTGCGGTCATCGACGCCGGGGAAACTGGCGACCAGGTGTTTTCCCGATTCCTTGCCGCGCGCGCCGCTGAACTCGCGCTCGTTGCCGTGGGCATCGACCAGGATCCACGGCTGGTAGCGGAAGATCGCGTCGCGCGGCTCGGTCCAGGACTCGATCTTGATCTGGCCGCGTATGCCGAAGGCGCCGACTATCCTGCCCAACAGGATTCGACGTTCGTTGTCGCTCATGGGAAGTCGGACGGCGCGCGTGGCGCCGTCCTGCAGGATCAGGCCGAAGCCTGGGCCTTGAGCTTGCCCGCTTCCTTGTACAGGTTGCGGACCTTGTCGGTCAGCTGCGCGCCCTGGCCGACCCAATGGTCGACGCGCGCGGTGTCCAGCTCGATGCGCTTTTCATTGCCCGAGGCGACCGGGTTGTAGTAACCCACGCGCTCGATGTTGCGGCCGTCGCGCGCGCTGCGCGAGTCGGTGACGATGATGTGGTAGAACGGGCGCTTCTTGGCGCCGCCACGGGTAAGGCGAATCTTGACCATTGTGATGCTTTCCTGTGTTGCCCAGTCGCCATTGCGGCGCGGTGAACCCGTAATTCTAAGCCATTGAAATTCGGAAGGAAACCCTGAAAGCGCCCTAAAGCGCTTCCCAGAGCGGGGCGGCGATGGCGGCCCTCAGCCTGGCCATGCCCTCGTAAGCGGCCGGAAAAGGCGTCTCATCAATCATTGCGATTGGCTGGATACCCCCGGCATTGCAGGCGAAAGCGCCCTCGAACCCGGCCAGTTCGGCCAGCGACACCGGCCGGATCTGCTGCCCTACCCCCTGCCGCTCAAGCCCGGCCTGGATCAGCCGCTCGGCCGTCCCGCGCAGGGCGGGCGCTTCCGGCCAGACCACCCCACCCTGCGACCAGAAGCCGATGTTCCAGATCGAACCTTCCGAAACCAGTCCGTTCCCGTCGGCGAACAGCGCATCGTCGAAGCCTGAGGCGATCGCCTGCCGTCGGTAATGAAACAGCGGGAAGGTACCCACGTGCTTGATCTGCGGCAACGGGCGCAGGAAGTCGAAGGACTTGACCGTCAACGGCAGCGTCCGCGGCGGCGATGCGGGGGACAGCGAGACCAGCACGTCCGGTGCGTAGTCATCGCTCGGCCTGCGGTAGTCGAAGCTGCGCGAAAAAACCGTCACCCGCAGCGTGCAATCCGGGGTGTCGGCCACCGCCTCACGCATCTGCGCACGCACCGAGTCGAAATCCAGTCCGGTGCCGAACAGTTCACGGGTTCCCGCGACCAGTCGCTGACGGTGCAGTTCGAGGCCCTGCGCGGCGTGGTCGCGCACCTGCAATGAAGTGAAATGCCCGTAGTTCACCAAGGCAAGCGCGCGCAGGTCGTCGGCGCTGGCCGGCTGCCCGTTGATCAACGCCACGCTCACCGGGCACTCACCGGAACGGCGGCATGCCGCCGCGCGCGCCCATCATTCCCTTCATGCCGCGCATCAGGCCCTTCATGCCGCCCCCGGCCAGCTTGCCCATCATCTTTTCCATCTGCTGGTACTGCTTGAGCAGGCGGTTGACGTCGGCCGGGGTGGTGCCCGAGCCGCGCGCGATGCGGGCCCGGCGCGAGCCATTGAGCAAGCCCGGGTTGCGGCGTTCCTTCTTGGTCATCGAGCCGATGATCGCGACCATGCGCGGCACTTCCTTGCCGGTGACCTGCTGCTTGACGCTGTCGGGCACCTGGCCCATGCCGGGAAGCTTGTCCATCAGGCCGCTGATGCCGCCCATGTTCTGCATCTGCTCCAGCTGGTCGCGCATGTCGTTGAGGTCGAACTTCTTGCCCTTGGCGACCTTGGCGGCCAGCTTGGCCGCCTTGTCCTGGTCGACGCCCTGCTCCACCTGCTCGACCAGCGACAGCACGTCGCCCATGTCCAGGATGCGGCTGGCGACGCGATCGGGGTGGAAGATGTCCAGGCCGTCGGGCTTTTCGCCCACACCGATGAACTTGATCGGCTTGCCGGTGACGTAGCGCACCGACAGCGCGGCGCCGCCGCGCGCGTCGCCGTCGGTCTTGGTCAGGACCACGCCGGTCAGCGGCAGCGCCTCGGAGAAGGCCTTGGCCGTGGTGGCCGCGTCCTGGCCGGTCATGGAATCGACAACGAACAGGGTCTCGACCGGCTTGACCGCCGCGTGCAGGGCCTTGATCTCGGCCATCATCGCCTCGTCGATGGCCAGGCGACCGGCGGTATCGACGATCAGCACGTCGGCGAACGACTTGCGCGCATCCTCGATCGCGGCACGGACGATGTCGACCGGCTTCTGCGCGGCATCGGAGGGGAAGAACAGCACGTCGACCTGCTGGGCCAGGGTCCGCAACTGCTCGATGGCGGCCGGACGGTAGACGTCGGCGCTGACCACCATGACCTTCTTCTTGCGCTTCTCCTTCAGGTGCTTGGCCAGCTTGGCCACGGTGGTGGTCTTGCCCGCGCCCTGCAGGCCGGCCATCAGGATCACCGCCGGCGCCGGCACGTTGAGGTTGAGGTCGGTCGCCGCCGATCCCATCACCGCGGTCAGCTCGTCGCGCACGATCTTGATCAGGGCCTGGCCCGGGGTCAGGCTCTTCAGCACTTCCTGGCCGACCGCGCGGACCTTGATCCGTTCGATCAGCGCCTGCACCACCGGCAGGGCCACGTCGGCCTCGAGCAGGGCGATGCGCACTTCGCGGGTGGCCTCGCGGATGTTCTCCTCGCTCAGGCGGCCGCGGCCGCGCAGCCGCTCGATGGTGCCGGAAAGACGCTGGGTGAGGGACTCGAACATGCGCGGGAAACCATGGCGAAAAAGAGCGGGAAGTATACCGGCACGGCGGCGCGGCCATGATCCAATCGAGAACGGTTCTCGGATAGGGTGGCCTATGCGAAACTGCCGGCATGTGGATCCCCTATCTCGCCCTGGCCCTCTATCTCCTCGCCGCCGTGCTGCTGGTGCGCGCGGTCGCCCGCGACAGGTTGCCGGCAAGTCGCCACTGGTTCTGGCCTGCGATCGGCGCTGTCCTGCTGCATGGCGCCTACCACCTGCTGGTGGCCTGGCGGACCGCCGGCGGGCCGGACATGCATTTCTTCTCGGCCCTGTCGCTGGTCGGACTGGGAATGGCCGCCATGACTGCCGCGGTCGGTGCCCGCGGGCGCATGGCCGGGCTGGGGGTGCTCAACTTTCCCCTCGCCGCGCTGCTGCTGCTGGCCTACCACCTGCATGGCCACGCGCCCTCGCCGGGACTGGACTGGCGCCTGCAGTTGCATGCCTGGCTGGCCCTGCTGGCCTATGCCAGCCTGGCCATTGCCGCGGTCCTTGCGATCATGCTGTGGGCGCAGGAACGGGCGCTGCGCCGGCGCGAGTTCCACGCCTGGCTGAGGGCGCTGCCGCCGCTTGCCGAACTGGAGCACCTGCTGTTCCGGACCATCAGCGTCGGTTTCGTGCTGCTGACCGCGACCCTGCTGACCGGTGTGCTGTTCGTGGAGAATCTGCTGGCCCAGCACCTGGTCCACAAGACCGTCCTCAGTCTGCTGTCCTGGCTGGCCTTTGGCGCCCTCCTGGTCGGCCGCTGGCGATATGGCTGGCGCGGCGGCAAGGCAGTGCGCTGGACGCTCGCGGCGATGATCCTGCTGTTGCTGGCCTTCTTCGGCAGCAAGTTCGTCATGGAACTGGTACTCGACCGCGGCTGATCCGCTCCTAATCGGATACGCACCGCCTCCCCGGAGCGCCCCGCGACCCGATCGTTGTTCCTTTAGGAAGTCGCGCCTGCTGCCTCCGCCACCCGGGCAGGTGTTCCGGCCTGGCCAGCAACAGGTGCTTCTCTTGCATTAACAATATTTGCATTGACAACTATTGCAGAGGCGAGGATATTTGCGCGCCATGAGCAAGCCCCCCTACCCGCCCAATGCCAACCTGGGCCTGATATTCCGGCAGGTCCGTGACGCGATGTGGGCCGACATGGCCCGGGAAATGGCCCTGGCCGGACACGAGCTGACCTACAGCCAGTTCATGACCATCAAGCACCTGGCCGTGGACAGCACCACCGGCGTCACCGAACTGGCCCGCCATGCCCAGCTCAACCCGGGCGCGATGACCCGGCTGCTGGACAAACTCGAGGCCCGCGGCCTGTTGCAACGGGTCGCCGACCCGGCCGATCGCCGCGCCCTGCACATCGTGTTGACCGAATCCGGCCTGGAGATCTGGCGCGACATCCGGCATTGCGGCCAGATCGTGCGCGACCGGGCCATGCAGGGCATGGATGAAAACGAACGCGAGCAGTTGTTCCGGCTGCTCGGCAAGGTCCTGCAGAACCTGACCCCGGACACCGGCAAGCCCCCCTCCGTTTCCGACGACTGAATCCAATGGGTATTTCCACGACTCCGCGCGCGCTCCGGCCCGCTGCCTCCGTAATGGCGTTGGGCCTGCTGTTGGGCGGATGCGCCAGCACCCATGGCCTGGCTCCCCAGGTCCGCGCGCTGGAGGCCGACCAACTCGCCTCCAGCCGCAGTTTTTCTCCACCCGAACTGAGCGCGGCCGACTTCCCCCGCCAGGACTGGTGGTCCGCGCTGGGTGACCCGCAACTGGACAGCCTGATCGCCGAAGCGCTGCAAGGCACCCCCTCGCTGGAGGCGGCCGATGCGCGCCTGCGCAAGGCCCAGGCGCAGGCCGGGCTGGCCGATGCAGCCCGCAAGCCCACCCTGTCGGCGAGCGGCCAGTACTCGGGCGTGCGTTTGCCGGAAACATTGGTGCCCCCGCCACAAGGTGGTGAATCCCTGGGCAGCTCGGTGCTGATGCTCGACTTCAGATACGGCCTGGACCTTTGGGGCGGCAGGCGCGCGCAGTTCGAAGCCGCGGTTGGCGAGGCCAACGCCGCGCAGGTTGATGCACAGGCCGCGCGGCTGGGCCTGGCTTCGAACATCGCCCACGCCTACGTCGGCCTGGCCCAGGCGCAGGCCGCCCTGGACGTGGCCACCCGCGAACAGGAGCGCGCTTCCAGCCTGCGCAGCCTGGGCGAGCAACGCGTCAAAGCCGGCCTGGACAACCAGCTGCAACTGCGCCAGGCCGAAAGCACCATCGCCAGCGCGCAACAGCAGGCGCAGGCGGCGCAACAGCAGATCGGCCTGGCGCGGACCGCGCTTGCCGCATTGCTGGGCCAGGGCCCGGATCGCGGCCTGGCCATCACGCGCCCGGCCATCCTGCAGGCCGGCACGCCCGGCATTCCTGCGGTGCTGCCCAGCGAGTTGCTGGGCCATCGTCCCGACGTAGTGGCCGCGCGCTGGCGTGTCGAAGCCGCCAGCCGTGGCATCGACGCCAGCAAGGCATCGTTCAAGCCCAGCATCAACCTCAGCGCCATCGTCGGCCTGGCGTCGGCGGGACTGTCGGATCTCTTCAGCGGCGATGCATTGCTTGGCCTCGGCGGCCCGGCGATCAGCCTGCCGATCTTCGATGGCGGCCGCCTGCGCGGGCAGCTCGACGCCAGTGACGCCGATTACGACCTGGCCGTGGCCAACTACAACCAGTCACTGGTGGCTGCCCTGCATGAGGTCACCGACGCATTGCAGGCGGCGCGTTCGCTGGACCAGCAGATCGATTCCTCGAAGCGTGCGCTGGCTGCCGCGAAATCCGCCTGGAACCTGGCCCAGGCACGCTACCGCGCGGGCCTCGGCACGCAGCTCGACGTACTCGCCGCGCAGCGCCCGCTGTTGCAACTCGAACAACAGATCGCCGCCCTGCAGGCGCAGCGCCTGTACGCCGCCATCGACCTGGACCGCGCCCTGGGCGGCGGCCTGGTCCTCGAACAACCCACCTCTTCCATTGCCAACACCGTGGCCACCCCATGACTTCCAGGATCAATCCGGCAGCAACCGACGCCGCACCGGCCGCGCCGCGCAACAACAACCGCAAGCGCGCCCTGCTTATCCTCGCGGCCGTCGTGATCGTGGGCGGCATCGCCTGGCTGGCCTACTACTTCCTCTACGCACGCTGGCACCAGGACACCGACGATGCCTACGTGCAGGGCAACGTGGTCAGCATCGTCCCGCAGACCAGCGGCACGGTGATCAGCATCGATGCCGATGACGGGATGAAGGTGGAGGCCGGCCAGGCCCTGGTCCACCTGGATGCCAACGACGCGCAGGTCGCCTACGACCAGTCGGTGGCCAATCTCGCCGGCGCGGTTCGCCAGGTCCGCGGCCTGTACAGCAGCGTCGATGCCGACCGGTCCGAACTGCGCGCGCGCGAAGTCGCCGTCTCGCAGGCGCGCGCCGATGTCGCCCGCCGCAGCGGCCTGGTCGCCAGCGGCGCGGTGTCGCGCGAGGAACTGGCGCATGCGCGCGACGTGCTCGCCGCCGCCGAGGCGGCATTGGGCAGTTCGCGCGGCAACCTCTCGCGCAGCCGCGCCCTGGTCGACGCCACCACCCTGTCCGGGCAACCGCAGGTGCAGGTCGCCGCCTCGCAATTGCGCCAGTCGTATCTGAACCTGCAGCGATCGGCCATCGTCGCGCCGGTGTCCGGCTACGTGGCCAAGCGCCAGGTGCAACTGGGCCAGCGCGTGCAGCCTGGCACCACGTTGATGACCATCGTGCCGCTGGAACAGGTCTGGGTGGACGCCAACTTCAAGGAAACCCAGCTGGGCCACATGCGCATCGGCCAGCCGGTCGAAGTGCACGCCGACCTGTACGGCAGCGACGTCGGCTACACCGGCAAGGTCGCCGCCCTGGGCCTGGGCACCGGCAGTGCGTTTTCGCTACTGCCGGCGCAGAACGCCAGCGGCAACTGGATCAAGATCGTGCAGCGCGTGCCCGTGCGCATCGAACTGGACCCGAAGGAACTGGCCGAGCATCCGCTGCGGCTGGGCCTGAGCATGAGCGTGGACGTCGACGTGCGCGACCAGAGCGGTCCTGCGCTGGCCGCCGCGCGCAAGGACGTGACCCCGGTGCTGACCACCACGGCCTACAAGAGGCAATTGACGGACGCCGACGCACTGATCGCCCGGGTCATCGAACAGAACCTGCCCGCGTCCGCGCGCGACTGAGCCAGCCATGGCCACCCTCGCTACCGGGGCGGACGGCCCCGGGCTGCCGGCGACGCCGCAGCCCGCCGCCACGCCGTTCGCACCCTCCAACCTCGCACTGACCACGATCGGCCT
>SEHC01000494.1 GCA_004173415.1 Lysobacteraceae bacterium | reverse complement strand
CTGGCGGGCGGCCCTGGAACGGGCGCTTTGCGCACAGCCGCTTCAATGCACGTGCAGGTACAGGTCGGGCTGCTCGGACAGGTAGCTCTCCTCGTGCACCCGGCGCAGGTGGCTTGCCAGTGCAGCTTCGGCCGCATGGGCCACTTCCCAGTCGTGGCGGTCGAAGCGGAAGTCGGCCTCGGCGCTGCCATGCAACTGGGCTTCGACCTGGCGCAGCCGGCGGAAGTCGAGGTAGTGCTCGATCTCGTCGGCCAGCAGCGACCATTCTGCCTCGGCCGGACAGGGCGCTTGCGCACCGTGGGCGCCATTAGCCGGCTGCAGGCAGCGATGCAGCGCCTGCAACCGCGAACGCGTGGACGGATCGCACTTCCATTGGCGATCGGCCAGCAGCGCGGCCAGCAATTGCCGGCGATCGTCGTCGCGGATGTTGCCGGTGGGATCGCGGCCGGTGCTGGAAGGCGGGTCGGGGGAGGTCTTGGGGGAGCGCGCGTCGGCGGAGGACGGGCTGGACGCGAAAGCATCGCGCGGGAAACGGTACATGGGACACCTCACGGAATATCAAGGGGAAACGTGAGCCCTCACCTTGGGTGTCGGGCCATTATGGACCCGGACAGGGGCTTGGGAACCTGCGCAAAGTCGTGGTGACCTATGGCCTGCGACGGCCCCGGCGGATCCCGCCCGCGGGCTTCCCTGCCCGGGGCGAGGATCTCGGCGGCGGCTCAACGGCGCGCCGTCCTTGGCGCGTAAGCGATCGTCCGCGCGCCTTGCATGCGCACGGCGGCGACACCGGAAGCGCAGGCGCGCCCCACCTCGGCCTGCATCGTCGTGCGACGGTCGTAGGTCTGGCTGAGGTTGTCGGTGCCCAGCAACCAGCCCGCCCTGCGCTGGCTGACATGGCGCTGCGCGCATTCGACGACCAGGCTGCGCCGCTCGGCGCTGCGTTCGGCAGCCTTGAGTGATGGCGAGGCTGGCAGGCCTGCGGCCAGCACGGCCGACAGCAGCAGGCAGGCGGGCACGGCCGGGAAGGAAGTACGAATGGGTTTGCAAGCGGTACGGTTCATGGCGTTCTCCTGTGTATCCGGGCAATGGGCCCGGAAGGGACTGCGGATGACCCGGTGCAGAGGCTTGCGCCCGCCCGTTGCCGGGCGGAGGCAGGTTCAGTGGACGCGGAACATCGCGCACGGGGCCGGCAGGTAGCTGCTCTCCCGCACCTGGCGGCGCTGGGCCTGCAGGGCGGCTTCGATCCGTCGGTCCTCCTGCCAGTCGCTACGGTCGAAGCGGAAGTCGGTTTCCGCGCATCCGCGCAGTCCGGCTTCGATCCGGCGCAGGCGCCTGAAGTCCAGGTAGCCGTCGACCTCGCCGGCCAGGCGCGGCCAGGCGGCATCGACGACGATGGCGTCGTCCAGGTGGCCGACCTGGGGCAGCCAGTCCGGCAGCAGGCCTTCCTTGCTCCAGGTCCCGGCTGTTCAGGCGGAAGTGGCCGATGCTCTTGCGCCGGCCCGGCCCGCGCGAGGAAGGCGCCAGGTAAAGGATGGAGGGCAAGGGATATTCGGTGGTCAACATCGCGTTCATGAGTCTGTCTCCGTAGCTTCGAGGGGGGCTGCGCGGTAATCCCGGCGCGGCTCCAGAGTCCCCCGGGACCGGCGGATGAGTCATGAGGGGAGCGCGATCCTTCTGTCAGCTTTGGCTGAAGTCGTGAGGTGATCGTGAGGAAGTGGCGATGAAACCAGGCGGGACCGCCGGACCGGCCTCCCCGGGAGGCGAGCACTACCGCTTCGACCGGATCGTGGTCGATGTCCCCGCTCACACCCTGAGCCGGGAAGGACACTCCCGGGGTGCTGACCCGGGCCATCGCCCAGTTGCGGGCGGTGCTGGAAGACGACGTGCAGCAGCCGCGCTACATCCAGACCCGGCATGCACTGGGATACCGGTTCATCGGCCAGCTCGAAACCACGGCGCCGGCAGCCATGGCCGAGACGGAGTCCGCGGCCGGGGAGGGTGGCCGGGACGCATCCCCGATCGCTGCTTCGTCCACGCCGCCCACGATCGCGGAGCCGGCGACAGCGGAGCTGGCGGCGGCCGGGATTCCCGCCCCTGATGTCGACGCCCCGGTGGCCGCCGTGGACGCCGCCTCCGCAACCCGGGATGGGACCGAAACGCATGATCCGCTGGGCGACGAGCGGAGTGCGCAGCAGGCCCATGCGCACATGCATCGATGGTGGATACCGGTCGCCTTGCTGGGGGTGATGGTGGCCGCGGCGTCGCTGTGGAACGACCGTGCCCCGGCCACCGACGACCGCGTCCCGGCATCGATCGCGGTGATGCCGTTCGTCAACCTGGGCAACGACCGCGACGACGATTATTTCGCCGAAGGCCTGGCCCTCGAAATGCATGACGCACTCGCCGGCGTGCAGGGGCTGACGGTGGCCGCGGAGATGTCCCCGGCCGCCGCGGCGAACCGCGAAACCGACCTGAAGGCGCTGGGCAAGCGCCTGGGGGTGGCCTCGGTGCTGGATGCCAGCGTGCGCCGCGAAGGCGCGCGGGTGCGGATCAGCGCGCGACTGGCCGACACCGCCACTGGCTACACCCTCTGGAGCAAGACCTACGACCACCAGGTGGACGGGGTGTTCGCGACCCAGACCGAGATCGCCGAAGAAGTCGTGCGCTCGTTGCTCGGCGCCATTCCCGGCAGGCGCCAAGCCCTGGCCAGGCGCCTGGCGCCGACCCGCAACGTCGCGGCCTTCGACGCCTACCTCAGGGGCCTGCAACAACTGCGGCTGTCGGCGGTGGACGGTGACCTGGAGCAGGCCATCGGCCTGTTCAAGCAGGCGCTGGCCGCCGATGCCGGTTTCGCCCTGGCCCAGGCCGGGATCTGCCGTTCCGAGCTGTTCCGCTTCGAGGCACTGCGCGATGCGGGCGCCTACGGACGCGCGCTGCAGTCGTGCGCCAGGGCGGAGAAAATGGATCCCGGGCTGGATGAGGTCGCCCTGGCGCTGGGCAACCTGCACCACGCACGCGGCGAGTTCGACCTGGCGATCAGGCAGTACGCCCGGGCCGAGGCCAATCCAGCCTCGAAGGCGGACGCCTACCTGGGCATGGCCAAGGCCTACGCCGGCCAGGACCGGCAGGAACAGGCGCGGGACTATTTCGAACGCGCGCGGAAGTTGCGCCCCGACGATGCGTCGCTGCTCTCCACCATCGGCTACTGGCAATACAGCACCAACCACCTGGACGA
>SEHC01000493.1 GCA_004173415.1 Lysobacteraceae bacterium | reverse complement strand
CGGGCGTCGGGCTGGCGTTGGCCGATGGCTGCACCTTGTTGTTGATGGTCACCTCGGCGTCGTTGCGCAGCTTGAGCAGGCCGCTGGTGACGATGCGCTCGCCGGGCTTCAGGCCGTCGCTGACCACGACCAGGTCGCCGCGGGTGGCACCGGTCTTGATGAAACGCTGCTTGACCAGCAGCTTGCTGCCGGTCAGCGGCCTGCCCTGCATGTCCTTCTCGTCCTTGCCGCGCGGCACCTCGCTGATCACGTAGACCGCGTTGCCGTAGGGGTTGAAGCTGACCGCGGTCTGCGGGACCACCACCACCTTGCGCCGTCCGCCGGTGTCGAAGGCGACGTGGGCGAAGGTGCCGGGGCGCAGCTCGTGTTCCGGGTTGGGCAGGGTGGCCTGGACCTTGAAGTTGCGGGTGCTGGCGTCGACCAGCGGTTCGATCGCGCTGACCCGGCCCTCGAATACCCGGCCGGGCAGGGCGTCGACGGTGGCACGGATGCGGGTGCCTTCCAGGACCTGGCCGACCCGCTGTTCCGGCAGCGAGAAGTCGAGGAAGATCGGATCCATCGATTGCAGGGTCACGATCGGATCGCCGGGATTGAGGTACTGGCCCAGGTTGACCTTGCGCAGGCCCAGGATGCCGTCGAACGGCGCGCGGATGGTCTTCTGCGCGATCAGTGCACGCTGCGCCTCGACCTGGGCCAGGGTGGTGGCGGCGGTGGTGGAACGTTCCTCGACCTCGGCCTGCGAGACCAGCTTGTCCCGGCCCAGCTCGCGCCAGCGATCACGCTGGACCACGGCCAGCCTGGCCGCCGCCTCCAGCGACTCGAGCACGGCCAGTTCATTGCTCGTGTTGAGCTGGACCAGGACGGTGCCGGCCCTGACCGGCCGGCCGGGGTCTATCGACAGGCTGCGGACGATGCCGCCGGCCTCGGTGGTCACTTCGGTACCGTTGATGGCGACTAAGGTGCCTACCGACTCATCCGCATCGGTCCATTCCTCCTCCCTGACCGTGTAGTCGGTGACCGACGACGCCGGCTGCGGCATGTTGTCGAAGAACGCATTGGTCTGCGCGCCCATGAATCCCTTGACCACGAAGACACCGCCGAAGACGATCGCCGCCAGGACCAGCATGACGACGAGTCGCCGCGTGAAGGAGGCGGGTTTCTTCTGCTTCTGTCGATCGGCCATCGTTGCAACCTCGGGGATGTGGGGGCGCGGCCGGAGGGCCATGCCGCTATCGCGAAAAGGGGGTGGAGCGCGCCGTTGCCTGCAGGGCCAGCGCGAGGGCACGGAAGCCAGGGAGACGCGTGCAGGGGGAGGCGCCGGAAGTGGAAGATACCGAGGCATGGCAGGCAAGGAAAGGGGATGAACGGGCAGGTCGCGAGGGGCAGCTTGCTGCCCGCCAGTCGCAGGGACAGAGACAGGGCGGATCTGGATGGGTGGGGACCTTTGCCACCGTATTGCCTTTCGCCTGTAGCCAAGGCGACGATCCACGGGACCCGGTCTCGACAGTCCATCCTCGCCGCCCGTCGGCATGCGCTGGCGCCCGGGGGGAGCAACCGCCAATGAGGCCAAATCGCCAAAGCCGGCCAGCCCCGCGAGACGCCCGGGCCAAAAAAAAACCCCGGCCAGGCCGGGGTCTTGGGTCCGTTGCCGCGCCGGGCGATCAGCGTGGCGCGGGCAGGCTCTTCTGTTCCAGGTACTCGGCGGAGGGTTCATCCAGCTTGTCGCCGAGCATGCGCCTGACCACCACGAAGAACACCGGGATCAGCAACAGGCCGATGAAGGTCGCGAAGACCATGCCGCCGATCACG
>SEHC01000492.1 GCA_004173415.1 Lysobacteraceae bacterium | reverse complement strand
GGATTTTCCCGCACCCAGGTCGCCCTGCAGGTGGACCATCGCGCGTGGCGGCAGCGTCTGCGCCAAGGCCCGGCCGAGGGCCTCGGTCGCCTCGCTGTCGTCGAGTTGCAGCCGCATCAGCCCGCCTCCCCGGCGCGTTCGTGTCGCGCTGGCAGCGCGTCGGGATTGGCCAGTCGGCGCAGGTGCGGCAACAGGTCCGAAGGCAGCAGGCCGCGTTCGCCATCGACAGCGGCGGCATCGCCGGCCATCGAATGCAGCAGCGCGCCGGCGCTGGCCGCCTCGAAGGGCGGCATGCCGCCAGCACGCAGCGCCACGATGACGCCGGTGAGCAGGTCGCCCATGCCACCGACGGCCATGCCGGGATTTCCTGCGCCTACCACCCGCGGGCTTGCTGATGGCGCAGCGATGATCGTGCCCGCCCCCTTCAGAACGGTGACGGCTTCATGGCGGTCGGCGATCGCCTGGGCGGCGGCGAAACGGTCGCGCTGGACCTGGGCCGTGTCGATGCCGAGCAGGCGCGCGGCCTCGCCCGGATGGGGCGTGAGGATCGCGCCGGGAACCGCCTGCGGATGCGTGGCCAGCAGGTTCAGCGCGTCGGCGTCCAGTACCAGCGGCTTGGCCGAGGCAAGCGCCAGGCGCAGCATCGCCCGGCCCCAGTCGCCCTGGCCCAGTCCCGGGCCGATCGCGATCGCATCGGCCTGGTCCAGCAGCGGCGCGAGCGCCTGCCCGGATTCGACCGCCGACACCATCGCCTCGGGTCGCCGGGCGAGCAATGCGGCCACGTGCTCGGCGCGCGTGGCCACGCTGAGCAGTCCGGCGCCGCTGCGCAAGGCCGCGTCCGCGCACAGCGCCACCGCGCCGCCGTGGCCATGGTCGCCGCCGATGCACAGCACGCGCCCGGATTCGCCCTTGTGGGTGTTGCGACGGCGCGGCAGCAGCCAGTAGGCCAGCGCCCTGGCGTCGAGCAGGCTGGCGCACGGGGCGACCGGTTCGAAAGCCTCCGCCGCCACCCCCAGCTCGTCCAGGTCCAGGCTGCCGGTCTTTTCCAGCGCCTCGCCGCTGTACAGGCCGGCGTGGCGGACGATGAACTGCAAGGTGGCGTCGGCATCCACCGCGCGGCCCGGCGCCGAACCCAGGTCCGCATCCAGGCCGCTGGGAACGTCCAGCGAGAATACCGGCGCGGGTTGCGCGTTGATCGCATCGATCAACGCCGCCGACGCGGCATCGGCGGGCCGGGTCAGGCCGATGCCGAACAGCGCATCGACCACCACGTCGGCGTGCGGCAGGGTTTCCGGGAACAGCTCGATGCGGCCGCCCGCGGCCACGTAGTCGGTGCAGGCGCGCTGGGCCAGCGGCGTGCGCGGCCCATGCCCGGGCAGGTGGAGCACGCCGACCTGCCGCCCGGACCGATGGGCCAGCGTCGCCAGCACGTAGCCGTCGCCGCCGTTGTTGCCGGGGCCGCAGACCACGACGATGCGCTGCGCCGCCGGCCAACGCCCGAGCAGGTATTGCCAGGCGGCCTGGCCGGCGCGACGCATCAGCGCATGGCCCTCGTCGCCCAGCAGTGCGGAGGCGCGGGCATCCAGGGCGCGCGCGGCATGCTGGTCGAACAGGGGCAGGACCCGCCTGCGCTGGCCAGGCGCATTCGCGCGCTGTCGCGAGAACTGGGCTTCCAGCGCTGCGGTATCAGCGGCATCGAACTGGCCGAAGACGAGCAGCACCTGCGCGACTGGCTGGCCAATGGCCTGTACGGGACCATGGACTGGATGGCCCGCCACGGCGACAAGCGCTCGCGGCCCGGCGAACTCGTTCCCGGCACCTTGAGGGTGCTGTCGGTAGGACTGGACTACGGTCGCAACGATGGCGAAGAGGCTTGGAACACCCTTGCCGACGGCCAACGCGCCTACGTCGCCCGCTATGCGCTGGGACGCGATTACCACAAGCTGATGCGCCAACGCCTGCAGACGCTGGCCGAACGCATCCAGGCCGAGATCGGCCCGTTCGGGCATCGCGTGTTCGTCGACTCGGCGCCGGTGCTGGAACGCGCTCTGGCCCGCAATGCAGGGCTGGGATGGATCGGCAAGCACACCTGCCTGATCGACCGCGATGGCGGCTCGTGGTTCTTCCTGGGCGAGATCTACCTCGACCTGCCGCTGCCGGTCGATCCGCCGGCCAGCGCGCATTGCGGCACATGCATGAAATGCATCGAGGTCTGCCCGACCCAGGCCATCATCGCCCCTTACCGGCTGGATGCCCGCCGCTGCATTTCTTACCTGACCATCGAGCACGAAGGCGCGATCCCGGTGGAGCTGCGGCCGGCGATCGGCAACCGCATCTTCGGCTGCGACGACTGCCAGCTGGTCTGCCCCTGGAACAAGTTCGCCAGGCGCACCGACGAGCCCGACTTCCGCGCCCGCAACGACCT
>SEHC01000065.1 GCA_004173415.1 Lysobacteraceae bacterium | reverse complement strand
ACCTGGAAGCCGACCGCGGCGCCCACCGGGGTCTTCAGCTCCTCGGCCACGCGCCTGGCCACCGCGCGCGCGGCGATCCGCCGTGGCTGGGTGCAGCCGATCATCCCGGCCGCGCCGCGCCCGGCGGCCAGGCACAGCTTCGGCAACTGGGTGGTCTTGCCCGAGCCGGTTTCACCGGCGATCACCACCACCGGATGGGCGCGGATCAGTTCGACGATGCGCGCGGCTTCGCGCGCGATCGGCAGCGACTCGTCCAGGGTGACCACCGGGGTCGAGGCCATGCGGGCTTCGACGCGGCCACGCGAGGCCGCCAGCGCCTGTTCGAAGGCGGCACGCGCGGCGGCCTCGGCCGGCCTGGCCTTCCATCGCGACCACAGTCCGTGCAGGCGGCCGCGGTCGCGGCTCAAGGCCCCGTCGATGGCTGCGCGCGCGCTGGTCAGGTGCTTGTTTTCTGCGGTTCGTGGATCCATGTTTCGATCATGCGTGAATCTTCTGGTAACGCGAGATGCGTTACCTTGTCCATTGTCGCCCATCCCACCTGCCAGGAGCGTCCACATGGCCAAGGCCAAGAGCAGCAAATCCAACAAGACCAGCAACAGCAAGCCCGGAAAAGCGGCTTCCAGCCCGTCCCCGAGCCCGGCCGCCACCGTGGCCGCGACCCTCGCGACGGCGGCGCCCACCGCGCCCCATATCGACATCGGCATCAGCGCCGGCGACCGCAAGAAGATCGCCGATGGCCTGTCGCGTTTCCTCGCCGACAGCTACACCCTGTACCTGAAGACCCACAACTTCCACTGGAACGTCACCGGTTCCATGTTCAATGCCCTGCACAACATGTTCGAGGGCCAGTACACCGAGCAATGGAACGCGCTGGACGAAATCGCCGAACGCATCCGCGCACTGGGCTTCAACGCGCCGGGTTCCTATCGCGAGTTCGTGGCCTTGTCGTCCATCCCCGAGGAGCCGGGCCTGACCAACAGCGCCGACTGGCATGAAATGGTCCGCCAGCTGGTGGTCGGCAACGAAGCGGTGTGCCGCACCGCGCGCGCCGTGCTGGACATCGCCGACGACGCCGACGACGCCCCCACCGAGGACCTGCTGACCCAGCGCCTGCAGACCCACGAGAAGTACGCGTGGATGCTGCGTTCATTGCTGCAATGACCTTGGCCGGGTAGGGATTTCCCGACCCGCCGCCTGTCCGCGCCCGGCCCCGTGCCGGGCGTTTTTCTTGGCCCGGCCCATGGCCCGGCTGGTAATCTAGGCACATGCAAGAAACTCCCCAGGAACTGCTGCAACGGGTCTTCGGCCACGCCGGTTTCCGCGGCCCGCAACAGGCGATCATCGAACACATCGCCGGCGGCGGCGACGCCCTGGTGCTGATGCCCACCGGCGGCGGCAAGTCGCTGTGCTACCAGGTGCCGGCCCTGCTTCGCGAAGGCGTCGGCGTGGTCATCTCCCCGCTGATCGCGTTGATGCAGGACCAGGTCGAGGCACTGCGCCAGCTGGGCGTGCGCGCCGAGTTCCTCAATTCCACCCTGGATGCTGCTTCGGCCGCGCGGGTCGAACAGGCCTTGCTGGCCGATGAACTGGACCTGCTGTACGTGGCCCCGGAACGCCTGCTCACCAGCCGCTTCCTGTCGCTGCTGGACCGGGCTCCCGTGGCCCTGTTCGCCATCGACGAAGCCCACTGCGTGTCGCAGTGGGGCCACGATTTCCGCCGCGAATACCGCGAACTGACCGTGCTCCACGAGCGCTGGCCGCAGGTTCCGCGCATAGCCCTGACCGCCACCGCCGATCCGCCGACCCAGCGCGAGATCGCCGAACGCCTGCAGCTGGACGATGCCGAATGGTTCGTCAGCTCGTTCGACCGGCCCAACATCCGCTACAACGTGGTGCAGAAGGACAACGGCAAGCGCCAGCTGCTGGATTTCCTCGCCGCGCACCGCGACGAGGCCGGCATCGTCTACTGCCTGTCGCGGCGCAAGGTGGACCAGACCGCCGAAATGCTGGCCGAGCAGGGTTTCAAGGCCCTGCCCTACCACGCCGGCCTGGACGCCGAGGTGCGCGCCACCAACCAGCGCCGCTTCCTGCGCGAGGACGGCGTGGTCATGGTCGCCACCATCGCCTTCGGCATGGGCATCGACAAGCCGGATGTGCGTTTCGTCGCCCACACCGACCTGCCCAAGTCGCTGGAAGGCTACTACCAGGAAACCGGCCGCGCCGGCCGCGATGGCGAACCCGCCGAGGCCTGGCTCTGCTACGGCCTGGGCGACATGGTCCTGCTCAAGCAAATGATCGAGCAGTCCGAGGCCGGCGAGGAACGCAAGCAGCTGGAGCGCCGCAAGCTGGACCAGCTGCTGGGCTATTGCGAATCCATGCGGTGCCGCAGGCAGGTGTTGCTGGCCGGTTTCGGCGAGAGCTACCCTCAGGCATGCGGCAACTGCGACAACTGCCTGCAGCCCGCCGACAGCTGGGATGCCACGCAGGCGGCGCAGAAGGCGCTGAGTTGCGTCTACCGCACCGGCCAGCGCTTCGGCGCGGTGCATCTGATCGACGTGCTGCGCGGCAGCGAGGGCGAACGCATCCAGCAGTTCGGCCACGACAAGCTCAGCACCTACGGCATCGGCAAGGACCTGGACGCGAAGTCCTGGCGCGGCGTGTTCCGCCAGCTGGTCGCCACCGGCCTGTTGGAGGTGGACACCGAGTCCTTCGGCGGCCTGCGCCTGACCGACGCCAGCCGCGCCGTGCTGACCGGCCGGCAGCAGGTGGTGCTGCGCAAGGAACTGCCCGGCAAGAAGGCCCGCGAACGCGACCGCGGCCCGCGCACCGGCGTCGCTGTGGAAGCGCGCGACCTGCCCTTGTTCGGCGCGCTGCGCGACCTGCGCGCGCAACTGGCGCGCGAGCAGAACGTGCCGGCCTACGTGATCTTCCACGACAGCACCCTGCGCAACATCGCCGAACAACGCCCGGAAAACCTCGACGAACTGGCGCGCGTGGGCGGCATCGGCGGCACCAAGCTGGCCAAGTACGGCGGCCAGTTGCTGGACACCGTGCGCGAGGCGGGCTGAGCCCGCCCCTGTCGATCCTCCGCCCTCGGATGCGAATGACATGAACGCGCCCGGGCTTGTCCCACCCGGCCCCGGGCTGTGCACCGAGGAGGAAGTCACCCGGCTGGTGCACGGGTTCTATGCCCGGGTCCGCCTCGATCCGGGCCTGGGCCCGATCTTCGAACAGCATGTCGCCGATTGGCCGGCGCACCTGGCCCTGCTGGTCGATTTCTGGTCGGCGATGCTGCGTGGCACGCGACGCTTCCGGGGCGCGCCGATGTCCCGGCACCTGGCACTCCCCGGACTCTCGCAGGAACTGTTCTCGCAATGGCTGCACCTGTTCCGCCAGGTCACCGCCACTCTCGGCAACCCGGCCATGCAGGCCCAGGCAGACGACATGGCCGAACGCATCGCCGACACTTTCTGGCAGCGTTACCGGCTGCACTCCTCACCGCCACCGCTGCCGATGTCCGGCGCGCACGACGACGATTGAATTAAAAGGCCGCGGGCTGCTGCCCTGCGGCAGCCGCTAGGCGTTGTCGCTTTCGGCGACGTGCTTGATCTGCTCCAGCCGACGGTCCCACCCGGTCGCACAGTCGGCGAAGCAGTCCAGCAGCGGAGTCAGGCCCTGGTGGTGGAAGGCCAGGCTGGTGGAAGCGTCGAGTTCTTCCTGCAGGTGGAACACCATCGAGGTGTCCAGGGTCTGGTCGCCGTAGCCGCTGTCCTCGAGCACCGACCAGGCGACGTCGCTGGGGAAGCTGGCCCCGGCCACCTGCACGCGGGTGTAGTCGTCGGAGTCCTCGACACCGAACCGGAGCTCGCCCAGCTCGGCCGGATCGCCGGACACGTGGCCCTCCCACCACGCCGCGATTCCCTCGAGCGTGGTGAGCAGCGCGTAGACCCGGTCGATGGGCGCCTGGATGTGGATCCGCCTGGAGTAGTTTTCCGCCACCGCTTCCTCGATAGGCATGGTTCGCCTGGACATGACTGACCATGTGGTCTGTGCACCAAAGGCTAGTCGCGCAGGGGTAAACCCGGCGTCAGCGCCGCGGCCGACGCGGTGGCAGCACCAGTTCGACCCCAATGCGCGCCAATCAGCCTGCCGCCACCTGGATCCACGCAGGGGCATGGTCGCTGGCTTTTTCCTCCAGCCGCACCCAGCGGTCCACGCCCGCGGCCTTCAGCCGCCTGGACAGGACCGGGTTGGCCAGCAGATGGTCGATGCGCAACCCGCGATCGCGTTCGGCGTGCTGGCGGAAGTAGTCCCAGAAGGTGTAGATCCGCTGTTCCGGGTGGAGGTGGCGCAGGCAATCGGTCCAGCCCTGGCCGAGCAGGCGCGCGTACGCTTCGCGCACCTGCGGCTGGATCAATGCGTCCTTGCGCCAGGCCTTGGGATCGTAGACGTCCTCGTCGGTGGGGATGACGTTGAAGTCGCCCATGATTACCACCGGATGCGGCAACGAGACCAGGGTCGCGGCGTGCCCGGCCAGGCGCTCCATCCAGCGCAGCTTGTAGTCGAACTTCGGACCGGGCTGCGGATTGCCGTTGGGCAGGTAGACGGCCGCCACCACGATGCCGTGGATCGCCGCCTCGAGGTAACGGCTCTGCTCGTCGCCGGGATCGCCCGGCAAACCGCGCCTGCTTTCCACCGGCACCGTTCCCCGGGCCAGCAGGGCCACGCCGTTCCAGGAGCGCTGGCCGTGCCATATCGCGCCGTAGCCGGCTTCCTCCAGGGCCAGGGCCGGGAACGCCTGGTCGGTCGCCTTGAGTTCCTGCAAGGCCACGATGTCCGGCTTCTCCCGCTGCAACCAATCGAGCAGGTGCGGCAGGCGGGCGCCGATTCCGTTGACGTTGAAAGTCGCCAGCTTGAGCCTCTTCCTTCCTGCCATGGGAAAATTTCCTCGGGTAGTGAGGGTTGCCTTGCCGCGGTTAGGGCAGAGAGCGGGCAGGCACCATCTCCCCCTCGATGCCGTTATCCATCAACGCCTGGATCAACCGCGCGGTGAGCCGTTCCCGCTCGTCGAAGGTCCGGGCATTGCGTCTGATGGATTCGATCTCTCCACTGAACCAGTGCCAGAATTCCACTTCGGTGGGATACGCCTTGATCATCCGCGGGACGTGGCGGACGATTTCAAGCGCCATGGCCTCCAGATCCGCATCTGCGCGTCGATCCGAGGCGCGTTCCGTGAAACTGCGGCCTGCGATTTCCATGGCCCCATTGTCGGAATGTGCTGTAAGAGCAGTGCGAACACGCGCATCACGCATCCTTCATCGCGCCACGCATGGACGCCCGCGGGTCGAGTCCAATCCCTCGGCGCCGAGGAAGATCATTGCGTACGGGTTGCGCTGTGACGCGGAGATCTGATGCGGGTGGTGGGCCGTGATGGATTCGAACCATCGACCAAAAGATTAAAAGTCTTCTGCTCTACCAACTGAGCTAACGGCCCACATCAAGTCCCGGTATTGCACCGGGGGACGCATTCTAGCGCACCGGGCGCCGGCTGCGAAATCAGGCGTAATGGGTCGGATCGGGGATGCCGGCGTCGACGAAGCCGGCGCTGCGGAGGCGGCAGGCGTCGCAATGCGCGCAGGCGCGGCCCTGGTCATCGGCGCGGTAGCAGGACACGGTCTGGGCGAAGTCCACCCCCAGGCGCACGCCTTCCCGCACGATATCGGCCTTGCTCATGTGCAGCAGCGGGGCGCGGATCCGCAAACCCGCCCCCTCGACCCCCGCTTTGGTGGCCAGGTTGGCCAGCCGCTCGAATGCCTCGATGAACTCGGGCCGGCAGTCCGGATAGCCCGAATAGTCCACCGCGTTGACCCCGCAGAAGATGTCGGCGGCGCCGACCACTTCCGCCCAGCCCAGCGCCACCGACAACATGATGGTGTTGCGGGCCGGGACGTAGGTGCTGGGAATGCCATGCCCGCCCGCTTCCGGAACTTCGATGCCCGCATCGGTCAGGGCCGAGCCACCGATGGAGCGCAGGTCGACGTTGACAGTCTTGTGGGCAACCGCACCAAGCGCGCCGGAAACCCGATCGGCCGCCTGCAACTCCGAGGTGTGGCGCTGGCCGTAGCTGACGCTGAGCGCGTGCACGGCAAAGCCTTCCTCGCGCGCCATCGCCAGCACGACGGCCGAATCCATGCCACCGGAGACCAGGACGACTGCATTTTTCATGGGGTTCTTCTCGGGCGGGAGCATGGGGGAGCCGGGCCAGCGGTGGCCGGGGATCGGAGTCGCCGGCATATTTTAACAGCCGGGCCAATGGTGGCCGCTGCGTTGCCACTGGGCGCGACGCTGCTAGCGCCCGGGCTCGTCGTTCCACAGCAACTTGTGCAGCTGCATCTGGAAGCGCACCGGCAGGCGGTCGGCGACAATCCAGTCGGCCAGCTGGCGCGGTTCGAGTTCCGACTTGCTGGGCGAGAACAGCACCTCGCATCGTCCGGCAAGCCGGTGCGTTTCGAGGATGCCTCGCGCCCATTCGTAATCCTCGCGCCCGCACAGGACGAACTTGACCTGGTCGCGCGCGGTCAGCAGCGGCAGGTTCTCCCAGCGATTGCGGCCGACTTCGGCCGAACCCGGCGTCTTGATGTCGAGGACCCGCGACACGCGCGGATCGACCCCTTCGATGTCGATCGCGCCCGAAGTCTCCAGCGACACTTTCAGGCCGGCGTCGCACAGCGCGCGCAACAGCACCAGGCAGCGCTTCTGCGAAAGCGGTTCGCCGCCGGTGACGCAGACATGGCGCACACCGTGGGCGACGACCTCGGAGACGATGTCGGCGATGTCGCGCCACTGCCCGCCATGGAAGGCATAGGCGGTGTCGCAGTACTGGCAGCGCAGCGGGCAGCCGGTCAGGCGCACGAACACGGTCGGCCAGCCCACCGTGGCCGACTCGCCTTGCAGAGACAGGAAGATCTCGGTGATCTTCAACCGATCCGTGGAGGACTGGACGATTTCGCTGGGGACGGCGGCATTCATGACGACAGAGTATGTGGATGCGAAGGCGGAAGTAGAAGCGCCTTCCGCATGCGGGCTTCCCGGTCAGGGGAGCCCACATGCGGAAGGCGCCGTAAACGCGGGCTCAGCGGATGCTGCGGCCCAGCTGCATCGACCTCAGGCGGTCGTCCGCGGTGCGGGCGACATCGGTGCCGGGGTAGCGCGCGAGGACCTCACCGAGGGTGCGCTCGGCTTCGTCGACCTTGCCCAGCCCGTATTCGGACAGGCCCAACTTCAACAGCGAGCCGGCGGCCTTGTCGTGGGTCGGGTAGCGATCCAGCAGGGCGCGGAACTGCTGCGCGGCCAGCTGGTAGTTCTGGGTGACGTAATAGCTCTCGCCCAGCCAGTAGATCGCATTGGGGCTGTAGGCGCCGTTGGGATACAGCTCCAGGAAGCTCAAGAACAGCTGCGCCGAATCGGCGTAGTTGCCGCCCTTCAATGCATCGAAGGCCACGTTGTAGGCAGCACGCTCGTCGCCGGCGCTGGCCATCGCGCCGACGTCGCCACGCACGGAGGGAGGCCGTTCGGCGGTCGCGGCCGGGGCCGCGGCGGACGACTTGGCTGGCGGCGCCACCGGTGGCGTGGTGGCGGCCGGCGTCACCGGAACCGTGCCCCCTTCGAGGCGGTTGAGGCGCCCGTCCAGGTCCAGGTACTGGTCCCGGCTGGTCTGCTTCAACTTCTCGTTCTCGTTCTGAAGTTGCTCGACCAGGTCGCGCAGCTGCTGCATCTCGGTGCGCAACTGGGTCACCTGGTTCAGCAGGTCGGTATTGCCGCGGTCGTTGGCCGACTGGATTTCCAGCGCGGCCACGCGGTCGGCCAGGCTCTGGCGCTGCGCGTGGGCGGGTGCGGCGGCCGCGAGGGCCGCCGCGATGACCAGGGATGCAGGCAGGAAACGCATCGGTCTTGCTTACTTGGCCGTGTAGACGATTTCGACGCGGCGGTTGCGGGCCCAGCAATCCTCGTTCGAATCGGTGCAGGTCGGGCGCTCTTCGCCGTAGCTGACCACGTTGAGCTGGCTGCCGGAGCCGCCTTGCGCCTGCATCGCGGAGGAGACCGCGTTGCCGCGACGCTCGCCCAGGCCCAGGTTGTACTCGCGGCTGCCGCGCTCGTCGGCATTGCCTTCCAGGTTGATGCGCGAGGACGGACGGTCGCGCAGGTACTTGGAGTGGCAACCCACGATGGCCTGGAATTCCGGCTTCAGGGCATCCTGGTCGAGGTCGAAGTAGACCACGCGCTGGCGCAGGCAGGCGTCGGTGTCCAGGTCGTTCGGGCCATAGGCGCCGGCGGTCGTGGTGCCATCGGTGACCACGCCGGTGGTGCCGGTGGTGTCGGTCGCGGGCGGGGTTTCCTTGACGGTCTTCTTGCAGCCGGCCAGGACGGCCACGGAAAGCAGGGAGAGCATGACTACGCGGGTGGTGTTGTTCATCGGGCGGTCCTCGGGCTTGGCACGGGG
>SEHC01000064.1 GCA_004173415.1 Lysobacteraceae bacterium | reverse complement strand
TCGAAGACCTCCTTGAGATTCGAAAAACAGGCATCCATCGGGTCCCGCCGCAGGCACAGGATGCGGGCATGCGGCAACGCGCGCAGGATCAGGCCGATGTTGAAAAAGTTCTGCGGGTTCTTGTCGATGAAGAACCTGCACTGGACGTCGGCCGGCGCCACCCGCCCCAGATAGATTGCCCCCGCGTCCCGACAGTCCATCCGCTCCAGTTTCCGCCAGTCGGTTTCATGCAGGCCGCCCCGGTAGAAGTGGTCCGACGCCAGGCTGATCGCGGCGTCGAAATCGTTTCGTTCACCCAGAGCGACGGCGTCCGGACGGTTGCCCAGGATGCGCTCCAGCAGCGTCGTCCCGGTGCGCGGCATGCCGACGATGAAGATCGGGACCTGCCCTTCGGGGTCGCGTGAGCCCGGCGTCGCGCTTGCCACATCCATCGACCTCACGCTTTCGAACTGGCGCGCTTCCGCTGCCCGGTCGTGGCCGGACGCATGCCGCAGGATCGCCGATCCCTCGGCCAACGCCTCCCACGCCCCTCCGGCATCGCCCTGATCGTCCAGTTCCTTGAACAGCGCGTACAGCAGCTGCGCGCGCTCCACCGGCTCTGCCCGGGGGCGGGCCAGGGCCGCGCGGATCCCCGGCAACCGCGCGCCCGCGACGGCACTGGGCTGGTGGTAGGCGAGCGAACGATGCAGGTAGGCGTCATCGGGGTTCAGCCGCAACGCGTGCTCGTAGTACCCGGTCGCCTCGTCCAGCCTGCCCAGCGAACGCAGCACGTTGGCACGGGTGCCGCTGAGCTGGGGGTTGGGCCGGACCCTGAGGCCGACCGCGTCGAGGAAGCGCAAGGCCTGTTCATGCCGCCCCGCCAGCCACAGATGCTGGGCGAGCACGGCGGACTGCTTCAGCACCTCCTCATCGGACCAGTCCAGCGACTCGACCAACCGGGCCACTTCCGTGTATTCGGCGAAGGCCAGCAAGCGAAGGCTGATGAAGCCGGCATCCTTGCCGACCCGGCCGTCCGCCGCGATCCGCGCAGCCTCCAGTGCGTGGCTGCGCGACTCGATGTAGCGGTCCGACAACTGGGCGAAGCGCGACAATCGCAGTCGCGGGACCACCTGCATCGGCTGCAGCGCAAGCAGGGCCTCGTAAGCGGCCCGGGCCGCGGCGACGTCCCCCGCCGCTTCATGGCGTCGCGCTTCGTTCCAGTGGATCGACAAGGCCTCGTTCATTGGGCGATTCCGGGTTGACGGCCCAAGCATATCCGTTGGCGACGGGCGAGGACGCCCTGCACCGGGTAAAAAAAAAGGCCGCCCTGGAGGGGCGGCCGGGAAGAGAGCAATGTTGCCGGGATCCGGTGGTGCCCGGACTCAGAAGTCGTACTGGACCATGAAGCGGACGCTACGTGGAGCCTGGTAGGCGCGGGGCAGCAGGTAGGTGTTCAACGGATTGCCCGTCGCCGAATCCTCCGCCACGTCGCTCACGGCGACCACCTTCTGCGCATTGAACACGTTGAAGATGTCGACCTTGAACTGCAGGCCGGGAGCGAACGACGGGCGGTAGGCGATGTTCAGGTCGAATGTCGTCGTCGTCGGCAGGCGGCCGGCCGTACCGCGGGGCACCGCCGAAACCGTGGTGTCGTTCGAAGCGCCGTCAGGCGAGTTGCTGCATCGCATGAAGCCCGATCCATACGGGTGTGGTGCGTAGTTGCTTTCGCCGATCAGCCCGTCGCCGTCCGGATCGGTGCCCGCCGGTTCCGGAAGCAGCGGATTCTGGTCGAGAACGCCCAGGCAGTTGATCGGACGCCCGGTCTGCACGACCAGGTTGCCGCCGACGGACCATTCGTCGCTGAACTCGTAGTTGCCGAACACCTTCAACGCGTGGCGACGATCGTTGGGCAGGTAGCCTTCGGTATCCACGGTGAGTTCGCGATAGTCGAAGTCCTGGGTGGTATTGGTGTCTCCCTGGCCGATATCCGACTTGACCCCGCCCTCGGTGTTGCCCTTGTTGTAGCCCAAGGTGTACGAGGCCTGGAAGAAGAACTTGTCCCAGCTGCCGTCGAGGAACAGTTCCAGGGCCTTGTACGAGCGTTTGGCCTGCGGGCTCAGGCGTTCTCCGTCAACCGTGTAGGTGGTGTAGATGCCATCGCCGTTGAGGTCGGTGACTATCACCGCGTCCTCGCCTGGATTGAACAGCCTGCAATACGGGAAGCCGGGATTGGGCACCGTGTAATCCAGCCCGTCCGCGTCCGCCAGGTCGGTGATCGCCGTGTAGTCGCAGTTGTCGTCGATGGCCGCCTTGAGCTTGCGGTAGATGGCGCGCGCGCCGAAGTTCAGGTGGTCGGTCAGCGCATTCTGGAAGCCGAGGATGAACTCGTCCTGGTACATCGGGTCCAGGTTCTTGCTGGCGATGGTGTTCGGGTCGTGCGCGTTGCCGTCTTCGCCGTTGATCAGGTTGAGCGGGTTCAGCGGCCCGATCAGGATCGGCGCACCGGTGATCGGATCGACCCCCGAGAAGCGGTTGTTGTTGCTGCGCTGGTAGATCGAGGCGCTGGAGCCGCGGACGGCGACGCTGGGAGTCAGCGGCAGCGCGTAACGGCCCGCATTGCCGTAGATCTTCAGGGTCGAATCCCCGTTCACGTCCCAGGCAAAGCCCAGCCTCGGGCCGAACTGGTTTTCGATCTTGACGAAGGCCTGGCCGTTGGCGTCGAGGTTCTCGAACGTATCCCAGCGCGCGCCAAGGTAGGCCAGGAAGTTCTCGGTGATGCTCCAGCTGTCCTCGATGTAGAAGGCCTGCTGCTTGACCTCGAGGGTGGTGCCACGTGCGGTCGTCTGACGACGGACCACGTCGACTTCATCACCCGTCTCCGGCTTTCCATCCGGGCCGTTCTGGGTGGAGTAGCGCCACAGCCAGCCACCGGGGTTGGCTTCGCCCGCTATCGACTCGTAATTGTCTATGTCCACGCCAAAGCGCAACTGGTGCGCGCCGAGGATCCATTCCGCGTCGATGCGGTACTGGTCGCGTGTGTCCTGGTTGTTCTCGGCCTGCAGCAGCGCGCCATTGGTCAGGTTGCAGAAGCTGCCGTAGGTGCCGGTGATGTCCTGGCGGTAGCCGGGACGCAGGTCGAGGATGACCGGGCAACCGCCCAGCGCGGTCGTGCCGTTGATGTCGGTGGTGAAGGCCGTGTTGATGTCGCCGTTGTAGGTCACCCTGGAGCCATCCGGATTCTCCAGATGCTGCTGGCGCTTGAACACGCCATGCCCATAGAGCGCGGTCAGGGTGAATGTATCGGTCAGGTAGCCGGTGTACTTCAGCACGTAGTTTTCGCCGCCCTGGGTATCGAACAGGGTGCCCGCATAGGCAGTGCGGTCCACCTCGCCGGGCGTATTGGCGTAGACCCGGGTCTCGGTGTCCTGCTTGTCCGAAAACGCGGTGAGTTCAAGCTTGTTGCTGTCGTTGATGTTCCAGTCGAACTTGGCCAGCCAGGTGGGGTTCTTCAACGTGCCGCTGCGGTTGGTGAAGGCGTTCCGGTCGCCCCATGCGTCCGTGTCGGTCTTGCCATACGAGAGCAACCCGTAGGCGAACAGGCGGTCCTGCACCAGCGCGCCACCGGCCCATACGCTGGTGATCAGTTCGTCCTGTTTGTCCTTGCTGTTGTCTTCCGCCACGGTGCCGAAATCACTCGCCTCCAGCGGATTGGAATACTTGACGTCCTCGACCTCGGAGCGCAGGGAGTTGGGCGACCAGAACACGTTGGCGCCGGCCTTGAAGTCGTTGGTGCCGCGCTTGGTGATCTGGTTGACCACCCCGCCCAGCGAACGGCCGAATTCCGCGCCATAGCCACCGGTCTTCACCTGCTGCTCGGCGATCGCCTCGAAGGGGACCTTTGAGAAGTTCAGGCTGCGGAACGAGTTGGTCACGTTGAAGCCGTTGACGAAATACTGGTTCTCGGCGACGGAAGAGCCGCCGAACGACGCGAGGTTGCCGAAGGCGTTGTCACCGCGCACCGTGCCGGGCGCCAGCAGGGCCACGGACGTGGTGTCGCGGGGCACCGGGATCTTCTCCAGCTGGGCGGCGGTCAGGATCGTGGTCGATTCGACCGAGGAAACGTCGATCGGATTGACCAGCTGGGTGCCCTTCACCGTGACCCTGTCCAGCTCGACTGCGCCGCCGCTGGCGGGACTGAAGTTGACCACCGCGCCGGTGCCTACGTTGACCACCACCTCACGCGTCGAGGAAGTGCCATCCGCGCGGCGCAGGGTGACCCGGTAGGTCCCGGGCGACAGCGCCGATACCCGGTAGGTACCGTCGGCGCCGATCGAGATCTCGCGGCTGAAGCCGGTGGCCGGGTTCTCAACCAGGACCTTTTCGCCAGCCGAAGCCTGGCCGAACACGGCGCCGGAGGTGTTGGACTGGGCGTAAAGACTGGAGTTGAAGCAGACACCGAGCGCCACGGTAAGCGCGCTCCGGCGTAGCGCTCGATTGAAGGTGCGTCTGGACACTTGTGAGTTCTCCGCTGCAGGTTGGATTCCACTTGAGCGTCCGGACGGGCCCGCCCTCCGATGACTGACCACGGCTGCGACCCAAAGGGCGCCGCCTCAAACCTTAATATCAGGTTAAGCAAATGTTGAAATTAGGTTTGGTCAACTTTGGCGGATAGTGAGACCGACATCACATTTATCAGGGGAACTTTGCTCCCCTTGTAGGCTTCGTTTGCGTAACTGGGCTTACCGTATTCAGCTCCAGCGCAAAACTGGAGGACGCGCCCGGGTAGCGAAGCCCTGTCACGCCGCACCAAAAAAAAAACCGCCACGAATCGCGGTTCCGTGCTTCAGGCGATATCGCCTTATTCCTTGGCCTGGAACACCACTTCCTCGTACGGCTGGACCACGACCCAGCCTTCGCCGGCGAACCGCAACTGCACGCTTTCGCCCGAGCCGCGCCCCAGCAGGCTGCCCAGGGAAATGTCGGTGATGATCTCGGGGCTCAATCCGCCCGACCACGCGACCGTCGCATTGGGATCGGTGAACACCGGGCCGGTCCCGACGTTGACCGGGAGGGTCAGGGGTTCGTAGTGCGAGGTGATGGCGACGATCCCGCTGCCGCTCAGGCGCACGTTGAACAAGCCCCCCGAGAGCATGCCGGCGACATTGCGCATCATGGTGATCCGGCTCTCCACGCCCGACTCAATCGCCAGCACGTCATTGCCGTTGACGAAGATCGCCTCCCCCGCCAGCCGCAGCAGGGTGATCTTCTTGCCGCGGTCGGCCAGGTACACGCGGCCCTGCCCCTCCACCTTCATCAGCTGCATGCCCTCGCCGCTGACCATCTTCTTCAACAGGTTGCCGAGGCCCTGCTCCATCACCCCCTGGCGGGTGAACCTGACCGCGCCCTTGCGCGCGACCATGGAGCCGGCCTTGGCCCAGACCATGCCATCCAGCCGGACTTCGAGCAGGTGCGGGCTTTCCAGTTCGAAGGCCTCGCTGCCCACATCCTTTTCTTTCGATGATGCGAGGAATTCCTGCAGGGTAGATATGCCCATGAATGCTCCTCCACCAGGTATGGGAATGACGGGCTAGCGGCCGACCGGGCCGGTGGGCTTGTGCGCGAACAACACGTTGGCGCTGGCCAGTTCGCGGTTGACCTCGGCACTCAGATTGCGCACGAAAGGCTTGTGCACCTGGCCCATGGGATCGTCCATCAGGTCTGCCACCCGCATCTGCAGGAAATCCTCGCGCACCGAACCTTCCAGGCCCGCCGCCCAACTAGTGAGCATCCAGCTCAACGACCAGATCGGCAGCACGCTGTCGTACACCTCGACCCTGTCGATGGCCATGCTGTCGCGATACAGGTTCTCAAGCCCCTGGTGGGTCATGTTGTAGTAGTGGTGCGGATAACCATGCAAAGGCTGCAGGAAGGGGACGCAACATATCAATTCCCCGCCCGGCTTCAGTACGCGCACGATTTCCTTTGCGCAAAGGAACGGATCCTTCACGTGTTCGAGCACGGCAATGGAGATCACCGCGTCGAACACCCCATCCTGGAACGGCAGCACCTCGCCGACCCCCCGCACATCGGTGGAGTCGTAGTCAGCGATCTCGAAGTTGACGACGTTGTCGAAATATTCGGTGCGGCTTCCCGCCCCACAGTCGAGAACCAGCCCGGCCTCGTGCTTGTGGATCAGCGCCATGACGTGGCCATCGTAGCCGTTGCTGCTGACCGCCTCGGTGTCGATGATCCTGAACTGGTCGCGCAGATCCTCGCTGAGGAAATCGAAGTAACGTGGCGCTTCCACGCATGGCAGGTCGGTTCGCAGCAGCGGCCTTATCCTTTCGAGCTTGCGTTGCTTGAGCTGCGCGAGCAGGTCCTGGGCCACGGCCTGGCGCCTGCCTTCCGCCTGGCCGAAGCTGGTGAAATGCTCCAGGCCGGAATTCAAGCTCCCTGCCCTGACGGCTGCCGCCACGTCTGGATTCGCGCGCAGGTATCGCTGCTCGTCAAAATCCTCCGAAGTTGCCTTCTGCATGAACGGATGGGATGCCATTTGCGCCTTCTCTGGGAGTTCTAAGGACAGGATTCCGGGGGGGAATGATACTTGGAACGACCGTTTTCGCCTTGATCGGATAAGATGGCGGCTCAAGCCTTGAAGCCCCATGTGACCATGACCGCCCCCCTAGCCTATCGCCGTATCCTGCTCAAACTTTCCGGCGAGGCGCTGATGGGAGCCGAGGACTACGGCATCGACCCGGCGGTGATCGGGCGCATCGCCCGGGAGATAATCGAGGCCAGGGATGCGGGCGCGGAGATCGGCCTGGTGATCGGCGGCGGCAACATCTTCCGTGGCGCCGGCCTGGCCGCCAGTGGCATGGACCGGGTCACCGGCGACCAGATGGGCATGCTGGCCACTGTGATCAACGCGCTGGCCATGCAGGACGCGCTGGAGAAGCTCGGCGCCAAGGTCCGGGTGATGAGCGCGCTCAAGATCAACGACGTGTGCGAGGACTACATCCGCCGTCGCGCCGTGCGCCACCTGGAGAAGGGACGCATCGCCATCTTCGCCGCCGGCACCGGCAATCCGTTCTTCACCACCGACTCGGGCGCCGCGTTGCGGGCCATCGAGATCGGCGCCGACCTGCTGCTCAAGGCGACCAAGGTCGACGGCGTGTACGACCGCGACCCGGGCAAGTTCCCCGACGCCACGCGTTTCGACCAGTTGACCTACGATGAAGTCCTGTCCCGCGACCTGCAGGTCATGGATACCGCCGCCTTCGCCCTGTGCCGGGACAGCGACGTGCCGCTGCGCATCTACGACCTTTCGGCGCCGGGCAACCTGATGCGGATCCTGCGCGGCGAGAACATCGGAACCCTGGTCAAGGGCCGCAGCTAAGACCGCCTCGCGGGCCGCCGGGGACCGCGTGTAATTGTGTCCGCCCGCCCGGACCGGCAGGCTGCCACGCATGGCACATTCCCACGGCGCACATGCCCCCCCGCACGGCTCGGCCACCCGCGCCTTCGCCTTCGTCACCCTGATCAACCTGGCGTACACCGTGCTCGAGGCCGGGTACGGGTTCCATACCAACTCCCTGGCCCTGCTTTCCGACGCCCTGCACAACCTCGGCGACGTGCTCGGCCTGGGCCTGGCCTGGGCCGCCGCGGCACTGGCCCGCCGCCATCCCACCGATCGCCACACCTATGGCTGGCGCCGGGCCACGCTGCTTTCGCCGCTGGCCAATTCAGTGCTGCTGATGGTGTTTTCCGGCGCGCTCGGCTGGGAAGCCGTGCGTCGCTTCAGCGCGCCTCCCTCGATCCCCGCCATGCCGGTGATGGTGGTGGCGGCGATTGGCATCGCGGTCAACCTGGGCGCGGCATGGCTGATGCGCGAAGGACATGCCCACGACCTGAACAAGCGTGGCGCGTTCCTGCACCTGATGGCCGATGCCGCCGTGTCCCTGGCCGCGGTCCTGGCAGGCGCCGGCATGCTGGCCTTCGGCTGGTCCTGGCTGGATCCGGCCACCGCGCTGCTGGTCGGGGTGGTGATCGCGCTGGGTACCTTCGGCCTGCTGCGGGAGAGCTTCAATGCGGCCATGGACGCCGTGCCGGACAACATCGACCGGGCGGAGGTCAGCGCCTTCCTTTCGGCGCAAGCCGGCGTGATCGCCCTCCACCACCTGCACATCTGGCCGCTGGGCGCGGGCGAAATCGCCCTCACCGCGCACCTGGTGCGCCCGAACGACGATGATCACGATGCCTTCATCGACGCCACCCTGCATGCGCTGGACGAGCGCTTCGGCATCAACCACGCGACCTTGCAGATCGAGCGCGGGCAGGCCTGCGGGCACGACCTGCATGATGCCGCGCCGCATCATTCGCACTGAACCGCCCCGGGCATGCGGGCCGGAGGGGTGCCCAAACCCCGTATAATCCGCGCCTTCAAGATCCAGCACGGGACCGGCGATGCTCAACGAAATCAAGAAAGACGCGCAGGCGCGCATGAACAAAAGCATCGAAGCGCTGCGCCATGA
>SEHC01000063.1 GCA_004173415.1 Lysobacteraceae bacterium | reverse complement strand
CCATCTTCATCCTGTGCCTGCTGTTCGACCAGACCAAGCAGTTGTTCTCCAAATGGCTTTATTACGGTATTGGGACGATGTTCTCCATGGCGGTGCTCAGCGTCATGGTATCCATTGCCTTGGAAATGGTGACCCGGGTGGCCGCGGCCTTCTGGGCAAGCGCGGCGGCTGGCATCCTGATGGGCTCCGACTTCACCGACGGCATGACCAGCCAGGCCATGCAGCAGGGAGGAATGGGTTTGATCCTGACAACGCTGATCATCACCACCCCACCAATGGCTGCGGCGTTCTTCCAGGGAACGTTGGGTCAGTTCTCGCCTTATGTGGCGTTTGGGTCTGCGAGCGCTGGATCGAATGGCTATCCGCCTGGCAGCGGTCCTGTTCAAAATATAGCGTATGCACCCGCTCCAACGACGAGACCAGAAGCACCATCCGTGGCTGCTTCTACAGGCCGGGTGCAAACAGGAGTGCAGAGCATTGATGCCAGCGTTCCTTCTGGACAACGCGGAATTGCTGGCAAAGGATTGGATAGTTAACAACTTTCATAAGCTACGCACCACAGGATAAAGATGCTATTCATCGGAGATAGGTGGGTCGTGAGTGTAGTCATCAAGATCGCCGTTGTTTGTGCACTTGTCGCAAAAAGACTCGTGGGGTGCCATTTTTGTTGATTCAAAGGTTGGGAGTGTTGGCGTATCTACAGATATGCCGTCCGCAACACATGCCAAAAAGGATGCCCTGGAAAGATGTTCAAAATCGGGCGCGACAGATTGCGAATTCTTACGGACGTTTCGTAATCAATGTGTTGTTTTGGCATGGCCGAGACGCATCGGAGGGAAAGTGGTTTCTTACAACGAAAAAACAATAGAGGAGGCCACCAAGATTGCATTGGACGTATGTATGAATGACAGCGGAGAGGCTTGCGACATCGTCTATTCAACTTGCGTGGAGCCGATTTTTGAATCGTATTGAATGAATATTTCGTCTAAGAGTTCTGTTGTTCCCAGTTCTGATCGTTTTATCGAGAACCCAATCATGCAAAGAATCTTGTGTGTTCCTAGATGCGGGGATTTTGAATGAGATATGGATTCTGCTTGGGCTTGGCGTTGGCAACCTTGTTGGTCGCCTGCAGTGCTGAGGTTCAACCTGAGGCTGCTCGAGATGAGGAGTCTGCTTCAGCGCCAAAAGTGGTTGCGTCAGAGGCGGCCTGCCGGTATGTCGATTTTGACGTTTTTCTTGAGGCGTTCTCGGCTAGCACCGAGACTCAAAAATCATCTACGAACTTTCCCTTGCAGATCGGGATGACTCGCTATGAGCAATACCCTGGGGCAAATCGGCAAGGCGGTTCTTCTGATTCTGACGTTGACTGCCGTGTCCTGCCAGTCGAAGCAATCCGAGGTGGCCACTGCCACTGCCGGCGACGTTCCGATCCCGACACAGGCTGGCGGGTCCGTTCAAGAGTATGGAGACGCGGGGAGTGCGATGGATAGCAAAGAGCATGAGCAGAATGGTGAGAATCCCACCGGGCCGGCTTCGGCAGCAGCCAAAGCGCTGTTGCCAAGCCTGAAGAAGGGCATGACCTATGCGGACTTCAGGAAGGCTGTGGTCGACGCAGGCTGGGAGCCAGTGGTCAACCCGGAATGCAGGGCCAACGTGGTTGGAGGCGACCACGAGAGCTTTTGCAGTGGGGACTCCAACGACATCGGCTGCCGGATCTGCGATGTCCTTCCCGAGCTTGATGCCTCCAGTGGAGATGGATACAGCCTGGTGCGCTTCAGGCACCCGAAGGATGGGGAACTGTTGGAGGCGACGGGCTACGGAATGATCGAGGACTGGAATGTAGGGGGCGAGGAGTCCCGCCTTCAGGTCACCGGCTGGGAATTCCAGGCACCTCCACCCAAGTGACCGATCGGTTGGCGATCGAAGCCATGCGTCGTTGAAGGGAGACGGATTCAGGCATGACGGAATTCACTGCGGAGCGTATGTCCGCAGGGGTCGATGCGAGGCGCATCGAGGACCGCCCCCGGTTTTGCAAGGGCCTGGGGCGTTGGGCAAAGCGGGTGGATGCCCGCGCTTGCCGTGGCTGGAGGGGATTCAGGAGGAAATCCTTCCAGGCCAGCCATTCAACCAACTTGACAGGAAATGGAGTTTCAAATGAGCAATCCACTATTGGAGCTGATGCGACAGGGCGAATCCGGCGCCGCCGGCTACAACGCCTACAACCGGGGGACCTACACCGCAGCGGACGGAGAGCAACGCATCCGCGGGTCCAACGGCTCAATCGATTTTTCCGCTTTCACCCTCGGCCAGTTACAGGACATGCAACATCTGGGACGGCAGGATCCGGACCGGATATTCGCGGTGGGCAAGTACCAGATCATTCCCAGCACGATGGACCGCGCGGTTGAAGTGCTCGGCCTTGACCGTAGCCAGAGGTTCACGCCCGAATTGCAGGACCGGATATTTTCCGAGTTTCTGATCGTGGGCAAGCGGCCCGCAATCCACGACTACATCGTCGGTACACCGGGCGCGTCGCGGGAGGCGGCGCAGAGGGGCCTGGCAATGGAGTGGGCCAGCTTCGGCCATCCCGACAAGGGCGGGCGCAGCTATTACGGGGGCGCGAACCACGCCAGCATTACCCTGGACCAATCGGCCCAGGCGCTGGAACAGATGCGGGCCGGATACCGTGAACGCATAGAAAGGGGTGTGGCGCCCACCGAAGCCTGGAAACAGGTGACCGCGAGCGATGCCGCCGCAGTAGACCGGAACGGACGTGGCGTCGTCGCGGCGGCCATGGCCGACGGTGTGCTCCGCATGGGCGAGCGGGGCGATGAGGTCCGCTCGCTGCAGAGGTCCCTGAACCAGGCCGGACACACGGATGGCCGCGGCAGGCGCCTGGCCGAGGATGGCGTCTTCGGCCGCAGTACGCGCGAGTCGGTGGAATCCTTGCAGAGGGCCATGGAGCTCAAGGTCGATGGCGTTGCAGGATCCCGGACCCTGGAATCATTGCGTGCGGCAGTGCCGTCCGCTGCCTCGCCAGAGCCGGGTGGCGCCGGGGGACGCTCTTTCGAAGACACCATGAGGATCATGCTGCCGCCCCAAGGGGCGGTGGCCCCGCACGTCACCGGCCACTTCGCCGAGGATCGCGGCAACCGCACCCATGGCGGCGTCGATTTCAACTACGTGGGCGGGCAGAACGGAGTCAATCTTCGGCACCCGACGATCCACTCACCGGTCTCCGGCGAAGTCACCTTCGTTGGCGGCAGCTTCGGCACCATCAAGATCCGTGATGCAGAGGGCAACAGCCACGAGCTGCTGCACACGAATACCCAATCTGTTCGCGTGGGCCAGCAGGTCAGCGCGGGTGATGCCATCGGGACGATGGGCGGCCGTGGTCCGGGCGGTGCCGATGATTATGCGCAGCATGTCCACTACCAGTTGAAAGATGGCAATGGACGATTGATGAATCCACAGGAGTACTGGAATCTGCAACCCGCGCACTCATCGCCGAGGCCGGCGGATTCCAGTGGCGATGGAGCACGCACGACAGGTTCTGTCTCGTCCAGGCACGGCCCGGGTCCGGAAGACACCCGTCAACTGCAGCAAGCGCTCAACCAGTACGGTTACCGTGATGCCGCGGGTCGTGCATTGCAGGCGGATGGCCAACTCGGCGATCGTACCGGCGAAGCCATCCGTGCCTATCAGCAGGCACATGGCTTGAAAGCGGATGGGGTAGTGGGGCCGCAAACCCTGGAGGCGCTGTCCAGGTCGCAACAGACGCCATTGCTGTCCGATGCTCGCCATCCGGACCATGGCATGTTCCAGCAGGCGGTCAGGGGTTTGGAGCAGCTGGACAACAGCGCCTTCAGGAGTCGCCAGGAACTGGAAAACGCCGCAGCTGCGACGGTATTCGAGGCCAAGGCCAGCGGCTTGACTCGTATCGACAGTGTTGTAGCCAGCACCAATGGCACCGGCCTGTTCGCGGTGCAGGGACGGATGGAAGACCCGTCCCATAGTCGGGTCCACCTGGACAAGGCCCAGGCAGCCCACCAACCAATCGAAAAAAGCACCGTGCAAGTGCAGCAGGACACGATGGACGCGTCCAGGCTTCAACAGGAAAGAGAGCAGCAGCAACGACGGGTCATGGTTGCCTGACCGTCGGCCAGTTCCAGCAGGTGACGGGGGTGCCGGCCACCTGATGGCTGAAAGCGAACTGCGCAGCGGAAGGTCCAGGTCCGGTCTGCGCGCGAGAGTGTTGCAAGCGGCCGCGCCACTGCACTAGCGGTCCAGAGGAAGGGGCGCGGGTTGCACAGCTTCTTTTGCGGCCGAGGCCGGGCCTTCGGGAATCTCGCCTCCAACGCGGTGCGCCTGCGGACCGGAATATTGAGACCTTGAACGAAGGCTCGGGATGGATTAGCGCCCGCGCCTAGGCCGCCCTGTCCCCCGACTGCGCGTACCGGCCCGGCCCGTGCGGGCCTCCAGGTCCGTAGCGTCGAGCTGGATGCCATTGAGGGAGCCGGCGGGTGCCTGAGCTGCTGCATCGCTGAGGTGTCCCGAGCGTACCGAGTACCTGAACGCCTGTGGATAAGTTCAGACCGGATTCACCGCCTGCTCGCAAAATCAGGCCTTCCTCTCGTCTACAAGCCGTCGCGCCATCGGCTCCCGTTCATTCAGGAAGCCAGAAAAGCGTTACGATTATGTTATGAAAAACAAACAGTTCCTTGCACGCTGTGTTCTAGGCATCGCTTTGGCTGGCGTGACTCTGGCCGCAAGCGCGCAAGCCGCCCGGCCCGACGTGCCGCCGCCGTCCGAACCGCGACGCGACCTGGCTCCACCCCGCAATCCTGTGTCCCTGTCCGATTCCGTTCGCCGCGCCCAGCGCGAGACGGGCGGCCAGATCCTGGGGGCCGAGCGCGTACAGTACGACGGCCGTGAGATCAACCGCGTCAAGGTCATGGACGATCGGGGCCGCGTCCGTTACATGGATGACGATCCCCAGCGTTCACGCGATGGCAGCGACGGCCCCCGTAACCTCCTTCCCCGTGAAGAGGCGCAGCCGCGTCCACGTGGCGAACGGTCCCGCCGGCCGTAACTTTTCCGCCCCACCCCGGCCCTTACCCGGCCATCGCCTAAGCACAGGGAGACCCCATGCGTATTTTGCTGGTCGAAGACGAAGCGCCACTCCGCGAAACCCTGGCCGCGCGCCTCAAGCGTGAAGGCTTTGCCGTGGATGCCGCGCAGGATGGCGAGGAAGGCTTGTACATGGGCCGGGAAGTGCCGTTCGACGTCGGCATCATCGACCTGGGCCTGCCGAAGATGTCGGGCATGGAGCTGATCAAGGCGCTGCGCGACGAAGGCAAGAAATTCCCGGTGCTGATCCTGACCGCGCGCTCCAGTTGGCAGGACAAGGTCGAGGGCCTGAAACAAGGCGCCGATGATTACCTGGTCAAACCGTTCCACGTCGAAGAACTGCTGGCCCGGGTCAACGCGCTGCTGCGCCGCGCCGCCGGCTGGAGCAAGCCGACCCTGGAATGCGGACCGGTGGCCCTGGACCTGGCCGCGCAGACCGTCAGCGTCCACGGTGGCAACATCGACCTGACCAGTTATGAATACAAGGTGCTGGAATACCTGATGATGCATGCCGGCGAGCTGGTCTCCAAGGCCGACCTGACCGAGCACATCTACCAGCAGGACTTCGACCGCGATTCCAACGTGCTCGAGGTCTTCATCGGCCGCCTGCGCAAGAAGCTGGATCCGGAAGGCGAGCTCAAGCCGATCGAGACAGTGCGCGGTCGTGGCTATCGCTTCGCCATCCCGCGCAACCACGAGGGCTGATGCCCTCGCGCGCGGCGGACGCTGGCAAGCTCAAACGCGGGCGCGATCCCTTCGAGGGATGGCGCCCGCGTTCTTTGCGCGCCAGGCAACTGCTGGCCGCCAGCATCGGCCTGGTGGCGTTCTTGTTCCTGGCAGGCTATGCGCTGGATCGCGCCTTCGTCAGCACCGCCGAACAAAACCTGCGCCACCGGCTGAAGGGCTACGCCCTGTCGTACGCCAACAAGGTCGAGTTCGCCCGCGATGGCAGCCTGATCCCGCCGGAGCTGCCGGTCGACCCGCGCTTCAGCCAGCCCGGTAGTGGTCTTTACGCCGAAGTGAAGCTGCCGAACGCGCGCTGGGGTTCGGATTCGACCCTGGGTCCGCGCCTGCAGGAAGTGCAGGTATTGGCGCCGCTGCAGGAAGTGTTCATCGGGCCGGTGCCCATCACCCAGCTCGATGGCAGCGAGGGCACGGTCTACCGGTTCGGCCTGGGCACGGTCTACGCCAACCGCGGACCCGATGCGGAGTTCCCGTATTCGATCTACATCTCCGAGGACTCCCGGGTGCTCGGTTCGCAGCTGCGCACGTTCCGGGCCGCGTTGTGGGCCTACCTCACTGCCGCCGGCGTGTTCCTGCTGTTTTTGCAGGTCCTGGTGCTGAGCTGGAGCCTGCGTCCGCTCAGGCGCGTGATCAGCGAGCTCATCCGGGTCCAGCGTGGCCAGGCCAGCCGCATGAGCGAGCGCCACCCGCGCGAGCTGGAGCCGCTGACCGAAAGCATCAACGCCTTCATCGAAAGCGAGCGCGAGAACCTCGACCGCCAGCGCAACACGCTGGCCGACCTGGCCCACAGCCTGAAGACGCCGCTGGCGGTGCTGCGCGCGCAACTGGACGACGGCGTCCACGCCATCGCCCTGCGCGAGGAACTGGATACCCAGCTCAAGCGCATGAACAACCTGGTGTCCTACCAGCTGGCGCGCGCGGCCTCCAGCGGCCATGCGCTGTTCGCCGCGCCGGTGCCGATCGAATCCAGCGCCGAGGAGATCGTGCGCGGGCTGGAGAAGGTCTATGCGGCCAAGGGCGTGATCTGCGAGTTCGAGATCGACCCCGACGCGCGCTTCCATGGCGAGCCGGGCGACCTGCAGGAGCTGATGGGCAACCTGCTGGAGAACGCGTTCAAGTGGGCCCGTTCGCGGGTGCTGCTCACCGCCACGCCGACCAAGACCGAAGGCAACCGCCGCGCCGGCCTGCTGCTGGCGGTGGACGACGACGGTCCGGGCATCGCCGAAGAAGATGTCGCCCATGTCCTCCAGCGCGGGGTGCGCGGGGACGAGCGAGTGCAGGGCCATGGCATTGGCCTGGCGATCGTGCAGGACCTGGTCCGCGGCTATCGGGGCGACCTGCAGGTGCAGCGTTCGAAGGAACTGGGCGGGGCGCGTTTCGAAGTGATCCTGCCGCAGGGCCTGTAAGCCGGCTTGCAGCGCAACTAGGTGGCGGTGCCGTAGAAGCGGCGCAGGTGGCCGGCCACGCGCGGCAACTGCGCATCGAGCAATTGCGGCGCCGAAAAATGGTACTCGCTGGCGACGGCGAAGAATTCTTCCGGCGATTCGGCGGCGTAGGGATCGATGCCGGTATCGCGGCCGGCGTCGACCTGCTGGCAAAAATCGTCGTACTCATCCTGGAAATCCGTGGCCCATTGGCGATGCCAGGCATGGGGCAACGGCGGGGTGCCGTCCATGCTGCCGTCCAGCGCGTCCAGCTTGTGGGCCATTTCATGCACGGCCACGCAGAAGCCTGCCTGCGGGTCGGCCAGGTCGGCCTGGACGTCGGCCCACGACAGCACCAGTGGGCCGGCCTCCCAGGATTCACCGATCAGGTCGTCCTCGTACTCGTGGAGGATGCCGGCCGCGTCGACATGGCTGCGTTGCACCCGGAACGCATCCGGATAGACCAGCAGTTGCGACCAGCCACGCAGGCCGTCGGCTCCGAACCGGATCAGCGGCAGGCAGCACAGCGCCGCCAGTTGCACGCGCGCGATCGCGTCCAGCTCCAGGCCAGCGAGCGGGGTAATGGTTTTTTCGTGCAGGAAGCGCGCGCTCAGGGTCTGCAGCGTGCGGTCGCGCTCCGGATCCAGCGAACCGAGCCAAGGCGTTGCCTTGCGGACTTCATCCCAGAGATCGGCATCGATCCCGGCGGGCGCGCGCAACGGCCAGCGAAACCACGCTGGGATCAGCGAAACATCCCCGGCAGGAAGCTGTGCCAGCGGGTGCCACGCGAACGCGGAAGCACTTCGTCGCTGCCACCGCCGCCGACGCTGGTGCTGGTGGCGGCACGCTGGACATACTTGCTGCGCGCTGCATTGGCCTTGACCGCGGCGCTGCCGGACTGCACGGCGTCGTCGCGGGTCGTGGCCTCGGTCTCCTGGCATGCGCCCGGGCTGGGTGGCGTCCCGCGCCCGTTCTGGGCCAGGGCGTGCGAGCTGGCGCAAACCAGCAGCAGGGCAAGGCTGAGACGAAGCATGGGGTCTCCTGGCGGCGGCCGCGAGCGGGGCTGAACTATAACGCGGTTCGAGGCACGCACGGCAGCCGCCCGTCGTGTCGCAACGCCGGCTGCTGCGCCGCAGCAAGGGCCTGTCCTGCGTTCAGGCAGACTCCGGTGCATGGAAAATTCCGCCCCTGCCTCCGCCTCCCTGACCGCCCCGGCATTGCGCCGCGCGCTGATCGCCGGTGCCCGCCGGGTCATCGCCGGCCGCGACGGACTCAACCGCATCAACGTGTTCCCGGTCGCCGATGGCGATACCGGCAGCAACCTGGCCTCGACCCTGGGCAGCGTGCTCAACGGCGCCCTGAGCCGGCGCAGCCGCCATGCCGGCGAGCTGCTGTCGCAGGTGGGCGAGGACGCGATCGGCGGGGCCCGGGGCAATTCAGGGGCGATCCTCGCCCAGTTCCTGTTCGGAGTGGCCGAGCAGGTGAAGACCCTGCCTTCGCTGGATGCCGCCTCGCTGGCCCTCGCCGTCCGGAACGGCGCCGCCAGCGCCCGCCTGGCCCTGGCCAAGCCGGTGGAGGGAACCATCGTCAGCGTGATCAGCGCGTTCGCCGAGGAACTGGAGCGCGCCAGTGGCGAGGCTGGCACCACGCCGGGCGGCGGTTCGCGCGAGGGCTTTGCCCGGGCCCTTGTCCGGGCGCGGCGCGCGCTGGCCGAGACGCCGCTGCAACTCGCGGTCCTGCAGAAGGCCGGCGTGGTCGACGCCGGGGCCCAGGGCTTCGTCGACCTGCTCGAGGGCATCGCCGAATTCGTCGAAGGCGGTCCGCGCGCGATCCGCGTGCGTGGCGCCGCCTCATCCGTAACGGCGGCCAACGACGTGTTGGAACCGGTCGTGCACGCCGGGGAAGTCGATCCGCAGCGGCGCTGGTGCAGCGAATGCCTGGTGCTGGGCGAGGGCCTCGACCGCGATCGCCTGCGCGAGGCGCTGCAGGCGATCGGCGCCGATTCCATCGTCATCGCCGGCGGTGCGGGCCGCTTGCGCGTGCATGCCCACGCGGGCAACGCGCAACAGTTGTTCGATGCCTGCGCCGCGCAGGGCCGGGTCGAGGCGATGAAGGCCGACGACATGCTCCGCCAGCAGCACAGCGCAGCCAGCGGGGTCGCGGTGGACGTGGTCACCGACAGCGCCGCGGACCTGCCCCCGGCGCTGGCCGAGCGCTATGCCATCGGCGTGGTGCCGGCGCGGGTGGAGCTGGACGGACGCGAATACCTGGACAAGACCGGGCTGTCCACGAGCGAGTTCTACCAGCGCATGGCCCAGTCCCGGCAACTGCCGCGCACCAGCCAGCCGCCCCCAGGCGATTTCCTGCGCCAGTTCGAGTTGTCGCTGGCCCACCATGCACAGGTGGTCTACGTGGGGCTGTCGCGCGCGGTGTCGGGCACCTTGCAATCCGGTGAACACGCTGCGATGCGCACCGACAGCGGACGGGTGCGTGTGTTCGACACGTTCAACGCAGCCAGCGGCCAGGC
>SEHC01000491.1 GCA_004173415.1 Lysobacteraceae bacterium | reverse complement strand
GGATTTTCCCGCACCCAGGTCGCCCTGCAGGTGGACCATCGCGCGTGGCGGCAGCGTCTGCGCCAAGGCCCGGCCGAGGGCCTCGGTCGCCTCGCTGTCGTCGAGTTGCAGCCGCATCATCCCGCCTCCCCGGCGCGTTCGTGCCGCGCTGGCAGCGCGTCGGGATTGGCCAGTCGGCGCAGGTGCGGCAACAGGTCCGAAGGCAGCAGGCCGCGTTCGCCGTCCACAGCGGCTGCATCGCCGGCCATCGAATGCAGTAGCGCGCCGGCGCTGGCCGCCTCGAAGACTGGCATGCCGCCAGCACGCAGGGCCACGATGACGCCGGTGAGCAGGTCGCCCATGCCACCGACGGCCATGCCGGGATTTCCTGCGCCTACCACCCGCGGGCTCGCTCCCGGCGCGGCGACGATCGTGCCCGCGCCCTTGAGGACGGTGACCGCTTCATGGCGGTCGGCGATCGCCTGGGCGGCGGCGAAACGGTCGCGCTGGACCCGGGCCGTGTCGATGCCGAGCAGGCGCGCGGCTTCGCCCGGATGGGGCGTGAGGATCGCGCCGGGAACCGCCTGCGGCTGCCTGGCCAGCAGGTTCAGCGCGTCGGCGTCCAGTACCAGCGGCTTGGCCGAGGCAAGCGCCAGGCGCAGCATCGCCTGGCCCCAGTCGCCCTGGCCTAGTCCCGGGCCGATCGCGATCGCATCGGCCTGGTCCAGCAGCGGCGCGAGCGCCTGCCCGGATTCGACCGCCGACACCATCGCCTCGGGTCGCCGGGCGAGCAATGCGGCCACGTGCCCGGCGCGCGTGGCCACGCTGAGCAGTCCGGCACCGCTGCGCAAGGCCGCGTCCGCGCACAGCGCCACCGCGCCGCCGTGGCCATGGTCGCCGCCGATGCACAGCACGCGTCCGGATTCGCCCTTGTGGGTGTTGCGACGTCGCGGCAGCAGCCAGTAGGCCAGCGCACCGGCGTCCAGCAGGCTGGCGCGCGGGGCGACCGGTTCGAAGGCTTCCGCCGCCACGCCCAGCTCGTCCAGGTCCAGGCTGCCGGTCTTTTCCAGCGCCTCGCCGCTGTACAGGCCGGCATGGCGGACGATGAACTGCAAGGTGGCATCGGCATCCACCGCGCGGCCCGGCGCCGAGCCCAGGTCCGCGTCCATGCCGCTGGGCACGTCCAGCGAAAAAACCGGCGCGGGTTGCGCGTTGATCGCATCGATCAGCGCCGCCGACGCGGCATCGGCGGGCCGGGCCAGGCCGATCCCGAACAGCGCATCGACCACCACGTCGGCATGCGGCAGGTTTTCCGGGAACAGTTCGATGCGCCCGCCCGCCGCCACGTAATCGGTGCAGGCGCGCTGGGCCAGGGGCGTGCGGGGCCCATGCCCGGGCAGGTGGAGCACGCGGACCTGGCGCCCGGAGCGGTGGGCCAGCGTGGCCAGCACGTAGCCGTCGCCGCCGTTGTTGCCGGGGCCGCAGACCACGACGATGCGCTGCGCCGCCGGCCAACGTGCGAGCAGGTATTGCCAGGCGGCCTGGCCGGCGCGACGCATCAGCGCATGGCCCTCGTCGCCCAGCAGTGCGGAGGCGCGCGCATCCAGGGCGCGCGCGGCATGCTGGTCGAACAGGGGCAGGAAGCCGTACATGGGCACGGATTCTATACTTCACCCATGCCTGCGCCCGTCGCCCCCACTCCTGCCAATGCCGCCGCCATCAACGCCGGCGCCGCCGACCCGCCTGCGCTGGCCAGGCGCATTCGCGCGCTGTCGCGAGAACTGGGCTTCCAGCGCTGCGGTATCAGCGGCATCGAACTGGCCGAAGACGAGCAGCACCTGCGCGAC
>SEHC01000062.1 GCA_004173415.1 Lysobacteraceae bacterium | reverse complement strand
GTGAGCTGCATCATGTTCTGGTTGGCCTTGAGGTCCGGATACGCTTCCGCCACCGCCAGCAAGCGCCCCAACCCCGTATTCAGCTGCTCCTGCGCGGCGGCCAGCCGGGCCATGGCATCAGGCTCTCCCGGGTTGGCCTTCGCTGCCGCCAACCCCGACTGTGCCGCTGAACGCGCCGCCACCACGGCCTCCAGGGTGTCGCGCTCGTGGCTCATGTAGCCCTTGGCCGTTTCGACCAGGTTGGGAATCAGGTCGAATCGGCGCTGAAGCTGAACATCGATCTGGGCGAAGGCATTCTTGAACGCATTGCGGGCCGTCACCAGCCCGTTGTAGATGCCCACGCCCCATAGCGCTGCGACCACGGCGAGGCCAATAATCACCAGCAATATGAACAAGATGGTCATCCAACTTCTCCCTGTTTGTGCATTGGCGAAAACCGGCGCTATCATCCGGCACGGCCACAGGTTACGCACGCGGGAGAGACGATGAAAGACAACGGCAATTGGCGTCCCGCCCGACCTGTCCGCCTGGGCTTGCTGAGCATGTTGCTGCCATTGACGATGTCTTCCACCGCACAGACGCCGCTGCGCTGGGAATCCGCGCCAAGAGCGCAGGTCGCAACCGCGAGCTACCCGTCCCCGACCACTCCGCAGGCCTACCGCAGCAATGCGGGCGGACATCGCGCGCTGCCGCCGGCGCAAGGCTTCGACGTCGCCGCGTTCGAGAACATGGCCGCGTCGCTGACCGTGGGCCAGCGCGTACCCGGCCTGGCCATGGCCATCGTCCAGAACGGACGCGTGCTGAGTGCGCGCGGCTACGGCGTCACCGACGTCAATGCGCCGCAACCGGTCGATGCCCATACCGTGTTCCGCCTGGCGTCGCTGTCGAAGGCTTTCGCCGGCACCATGACCGGCCTGCTGGTCAACGACGGATCGCTGCGTTGGGACAGCAAGGTGCGCGACTACCTGCCCAGCTTCCAGCTCAGCGACCCTGCCTCCACCCAGCGGGTGACGGTGGCCGACCTGCTCAGCCACCGTGTCGGCCTGCACAGCCACAACGCCTTCGACCGCGACATCGAGGCCAATGCCGAATACCACACCGTCTCCAGCAAGCTGGCCAACGCCCCGCTCGATTGCGCGCCCGGCCAGTGCTACGCCTACCAGAACGTCGCCTTCAGCCTGATCGGCGACGTGGTCTTCGCCGCGACTGGCAGCTTCTACGACCAGGCCGTCGACCGCCGCATTTTCAAGCCGCTGGGCATGAACGATGCGAGCATCGGCCTGACCGGCATCGAAAGCAGCAACCGCTGGGCGCGCCCGCATGTGCGCAGCCGTGGCGGCTGGGTATCGCAGGCGCCCAAGCCCACCTATTACCGCATGCCGCCGGCGGCAGGCGTCAACGCCAGCGCCAGCGACATGGCCCAGTGGCTGATCGCCCAGACCGGCCATCGCCCCGATGTCCTGCCTGCTCCGCTGCTGGCGACACTTCACGCTTCGCTGGTCAGCACGCCGGGGGAAATGCGCCGCGGCTGGCGGCGCGAGCGCATCAACTCCGCCGGCTACGCACTGGGATGGCGGGTATTCGACTATTCCGGTCAGCAGGTCGTGTTCCATGCCGGCGCGGTGCAAGGCTACCGCGGCCTGGTCGCGCTGGTCCCGGGCCGCGACCTCGGCATCGCGATCATGTGGAATGGCGAGAGCAGTGTTCCGTCGGGCCTGCTTCCGACCATCCTTGATCGCGCCATGGGCCTGCCTGCCCAGCAATGGCTGGACACGCCGATCGGCAGCGACCTGCTGATGGCCGATTCAATGGACGTTCCGGCCAACGACAGCGGCAGTTCGTCCGGCAAGGCCTCGGCCTCCCCGGAATAAGGCCCGCGCCCCGGCAACGGGGCCGCCACCGCCAGCAACCGCAGTCTCTCCTTGCCTTGCCTGGACTTCGTCCGGCAAGCGGCGACCCTGGCCTTGCCCTGCATACCCGGATGCGACCTGCCGGGAGCCTATGGCCGCTCATCCACATCCTCGCGCAACTGACACCAGCACGCGGTACCGCCGCCACTGGTCAGCGCAGTGCAGAACCCGTTGATCGGCGATTGCAGATGCCGCCGTTGCGCAAGCCCGGCCGCCGCGTGCTGCTTCCATGCCCGGATCCTCCTGTGCGGACGATCGTGCCGGCCAGCCGCCGCGCGCCTGGGAACGCTTAGCCGCAAGATCCCGTGCCGACCGGCGCGCAGCTCCTGATTGATCGCGGCCGCGCAAGGAGGCAGGTAGCGGTCGCGTGGCCCTGGGTCGCGCTGCTCCACCTGGGAAGCGCCCAAAAAAAACTCCCTCCCCGCTGGGCACCGGGGAGGGAGTCTTATGGCATTGCAGGTAATCGGGATTTCTATTTTTTATTAGATCAACGGAGCCGGGGTTGGCGGCAGCGTGACCGGAGCCTTCTTCTTGGCTTTCTTGGCCGCCGCTTTCTTGGCAGGCTTCTTGGCTACCTTCTTGGCCGCCGCCTTCTTGGCAGGCTTCTTGGTCGCCTTCTTGGCCTTCTTGGCTACTTTCTTGGCGGCCTTCTTGACTGCCTTCTTCGCCTTGGTCACTTTCTTGGCTACTTTCTTGGCGGCCTTCTTCACTGCCTTCTTGACCGACTTCTTGGCCGGCGCTTTCTTGGCGGCCTTCTTGGCGGGTTTCTTTTTGGCTGCTGCTTTCTTCATTGCCATGTTATGGCTCCTCGTCAGTGAACTGTTGATTGGTGGTTCTGTTGCAAAAAAAGCCCAGTTTCAATGGAACGCCGCGGGAGTCGGACCCGCAGGCAGCCGCCGTCGCGCCAGGCGCGTCGGACCGGATCTTGGCAAGCGCGACCAGCAGCGGCCGGGCCTGTTCGCGCCGGCAGGCGCGAATGAAAAAACACCCGCGTCGCGGACGGCGCGGGTGTGGTATCTGGAATTGGACCGGCTTTTCTCCGGGGAAGCGAAGCCTGCGTCCGCCTTGCGGAAGGCGTGGGTGGAGGGCCGTTTTGTTTTGCTTGGTGTCGTGATGACGCGGCTCGCTTGCTTCGACAGGGAATGTCTGTTGGGGCGAAACCTAATCACGCTTTTTCGATGTGTCAACACTTTTGCAAAAATAATTTCAGGGCCATCCCGGGGATCGCGCCGCCGCAGTGACCGTGCGATTGCATCGCGCGCATCGAGCGACTTGCTCCTGCTTGCGCACGCTCGCAAGGCACGATGCAAAAATGCCGCGTTTAATGCGTTTTTTCTATTGCGTCGCGATCAAGCGGATGCCCGAGGCGATGCAATCGACGATGCGCCGAGAGCCGCTGCCGATGCCTGACGAGGAGTAAACGGAAGCATTCGCGGCTTCGCGAGGTTGGGCTGGTTTCGGCATCGCATCAGTCCAAATGCGCGGATTTGCGCAAACTTTTTCAGCGCCCGCTTGGTGCGGCGAGGCAATCGCGACCGCGCTGCATCGCATCGAAGATCTTCCGGCGAACGCGAGCGGGGACGACGACCAACTCCACCGATCCGTTTCGCGTCGGCACGCTACGCCGCCATTGCAACCAGGTTCCCGCCAGCGTCGGCGCCTCGCCGGCGAACGCTTACTGCCCGCAAACGAAAACCGGCCGCATGAGGCGGCCGGTAGCAAGCAAGACTGGGTGGTGCGCGGGATCAGTGATCCTCGTCCTCCAGCAGCTCGGCGTAGTCGTCGGGTGCCAGCAGGTCGTTCAACTGGTCCGGCTCCTCCATCTCCATGACGAAGATCCAGCCTTCGCCATAGGCATCCTCGTTGATGGTCTCGGGCTTGTCGGCCAGGTCGGAGTTCACTTCCACCACCGTGCCGGTGAGCGGGCTGTAGACGTCGGAAGCGGCTTTCACCGATTCGACCACCGCGGCGGCGTTGCCCGCCTCGACCCGGTCGCCGACGTTCGGCAGCTCCACGTAGACCAGGTCGCCGAGCAGCCCCTGGGCATGGTCGGAAATGCCGACGGTGACGCGACCACTGCCTTCGACGCGCGCCCATTCGTGGGACTTGAGGAATTTGAGGTCGCCAGGGATCTCGGTCATGTTGCTGCTCCGGGGAATCGGGGAGGAAGGATGGGAGGTGACGCTAGTTTATCGAAGGAATGGGTTTCGTGAAGGATCGGCGGGACTCAGCCCAGCACCCCTGGTTGGGCCTGGCCATCGCGCACGAACGGGAACTTGACCACCCTGACCGGCACCTCGCGGCCACGGATGTCGACGCGCACATCGTCCGCCTCGCCGGCCGGGATGCGGGCGAAGGCGATGGCCTTGCCCAGCGTGGGCGAGAAGGTGCCCGAGAGGATCTCGCCTTTGCCGCTCGCGGTGAGCACTTTCTGCCCGTGCCGCAGCACGCCTTTCTCATCCATCACCAGGCCGACCAGCTGCCGCGGCGCGCCGGATGCGGCCTGCGCCTCCAGCACCGCGCGACCGATGAAATCACGACCCTCGTCCAGGGCCACGGTCCAAGCCAGCGCCGCTTCGTACGGGGTGGTGGTTTCGTCCATGTCCTGACCGTACAGGTTCAACCCCGCCTCCAGGCGCAGTGTGTCCCGCGCGCCGAGGCCGGCGGGCTTCACCCCCGCCTCGAGCAAGTCGTTCCAGAAGTCCACCGCGTGCTCCTGCGGCAGGACGATCTCGTAACCATCCTCGCCGGTGTAGCCGGTACGCGCGACGAACAGCGCGACTCCCCGAGCGGTGCGCGCTTCGATTGCCGCGAACCTGGCCAGCTTCTCCACCGCCGCCTGGTCGGATTCCTGCAACAGGCCCAGCACCCGCGCCCGGGCGGCCGGACCCTGCACGGCGACCATCGCGAACTCGGATCGCTCGCGCACCTGCACCTCGAAGGCGCCGGCCTGCTTGCGGATCCAGGCCAGGTCCTTGTCGCGGGTGGCGGCATTGACCACCAGGCGGAAGAAGTCGTCGGCCAGGTAATAGACGATCAGGTCGTCGATGATTCCGCCGCGTTCGTCCAGCATGGCCGTGTACAGCGCCTTGCCGGGCTTCTTCAGCTTGTCGACCGAGTTGGCCACCAGGTGGCGGAGGAAATCCCGGCTGCGCTCGCCATGCAGGTCGACCACGGTCATGTGGCTGACGTCGAACATGCCTGCGTCCCGGCGCACCAGATGATGCTCGTCGATCTGCGAGCCGTAATGGATCGGCATGTCCCAGCCGCCGAAGTCGACCATCTTGGCGCCAAGCGCGCGATGGGTGTCATTGAGAATCGTCTTCCGGGTCATGACCTGCACCTTGTGAAAGACCGCATTATCCCAGATGCAGGCGGCCGGCGCGGCCTGCTATTCGCCGTAGCCCTCGTTGACGCAATCCACGCGCGACGGCGCCAGCGTGGCGAACTTGCCGCTGACCAGGTCCAGGCGCCGGGCCCAGCTGACCTCGGCCAGGTATTCCTGCTGCCTGTCCTGTCGCACTATCGCCACGACCCGGCCGTCGTCGACCTTGTCCAGACGGCAATTGCCGACCTGCCAGGAGAAGCCGCGGGCGACCTCCGGGTATGGCTGGGCGTCGGTTATCTTCCATAGCGCCTTGGCGCCATCCCGCCCCGCCATGCGGCCGGCGACCACGTAACGCGGCTGCGGCTCGGCATCGGCATCGGCGCTGGTGGCGGTGCCGAGCACGGCGATCGAGTAGTCGCAGACGTGGTCGGGATCGATGGAATCGGAGACGCAGGCGCCGCCGATGTCCTGCAGCCGGTCCGGATACGGAGGCATGGTCCTGCCGATCAACTCCACCGCCCACGTCTCGGCCGGCACGGAGGCCGCCAGCAGCCCGGCCAGGGCAAGCACGGACGGCCGCCGGCGCATGTCAGGCTTCCTGCACCTTCAGCAACATGCCGTGGGCCGCGACCACCCGTACCGGCGTACCGGCCGGCAGGTCGGGGCCCTCCACGTCCCAGAACGCATCGGCGATCTGCACGCGTCCACGGCCGTTGACGATGGCCTGGTCCAGCCGGGTCACGCTTCCGACCAGGGTATTGGCACGCTGGTTCAGGTGCGGCCGGTCGCTGCCGGGTTCGCCCCTGCGGAACCAGCGACGATAGACCTGGATGGAAACGAAGCTGAGCAGGATGAACACCGCCACCTGGGCCAGCACCGGGATGCCAGGCACCACCAGCACGGCCAGGAACACGGCCACCGCGGCGAATCCCATCCACAGCATGAAGGCGCCGGGCGCCATCGCCTCGGCGGCGAACAACAGCAGCGCGAGCGCCGCCCAAGCAATCCCATCCCAGCGCATGGCGTCCTCCCCTATCCCCAGGTCTAACGCAACACCGGCGGCTTGCCGGCAGCCTTGGCTTGCTGCTTGTCCATCGCCTCACGGGCCAGCTCGGCGATGCCGGCAATGGAACCGATGATCCCACTGGTCTCCATCGGCATCATCACGAACTTGGCGTTCGGCGCGTTGGCCAGTTCGCGGAAGGCCTCGACGTACTTCTGCGCCACGAAATAATTGATCGCCTGCACGTCGCCTTGGGCGATCGCGTCGCTGACCATCGCCGTGGCCTTGGCTTCGGCCTCGGCCAGTCGCTCGCGGGCCTCGGCCTCGCGGTAGGCGGCCTCGCGCTTGCCTTCGGCCTGCAGGATGGCGCCCTGCTTCTCGCCCTCGGCGCGCAGGATCTCGGACTGGCGTACGCCCTCGGCCTCGAGGATGGCCGCGCGCTTGTTCTGCTCGGCCATCTTCTGCTGCTGCATCGACTGGATCAGGTTCTGCGGCGGTTGGATGTCCTTGATCTCGATGCGGTTTACCTTGACGCCCCACGGGCTGGTCGCATGGTCGACGACGCCGAGCAGCTTGGCATTGATGGTTTCGCGCTGGCTCAGCGATTCGTCCAGGTCCATCGAGCCGATCACGGTGCGGATGTTGGTCTGCACCAGGGCGATCATCGCCTGGTCCAGGTTGGAGACCTCGTAGGCGGCCTTGGCCGCGTCCAGCACCTGGAAGAAGACCACGCCGTCCACGCGGACCACGGCGTTGTCCTTGGTGATCACGTCCTGCGACGGCACCTCGAACACTTGTTCCATCATGTTCACCTTGCGGCCGACCCCATAGACGATGGGCACCAGGAAATGCAGGCCCGGGGACATCGTGCTGGTGTACTTGCCGAAGCGCTCGACCGTCCACTCGAAACCCTGCGGCACCATGCGCACCGTCTTGAACAGCACGATCACGCCCGCTATCGCCAGGACGATGGCCAGGAAACTCGGTCCGAACATGTGCTTCTCCCCTCACCCGATGATGAGCAGAGTATAGGCCAAGGACGCGATGGTCCCTGCGGCATCGGACCCGTCGCCTGGGCGCAACAGCTTGCCTCGGAGGCCTGCATGGACAGGCGCGTGGATCGTCCGCTTTGCGGGATGATCGCCAACGGTGCTGCGTCCGCAGGACAACGGCGGCGACGCAGGGATCGATTCCCTTTCCGCCCCAACCGGAACCGGCTGCTCCCGCCAGCGGAACCTGCGCCGCCCTTGCCTACGCTTTTGTCGATGCCTGGATTTTCCACGACGGCGACGTGCATCGACAGGCCCCGGAGTGAAGCGCAATGCTCGCACGTTCAGCCCTTGCGATGCGTTGTGCGGTACCCGCACCCAGGGGCGAAACCGTCGTTTCACGAGCAAGGAGGATCGGCCGGGACGCGGTCGCGGGTATCGCCCGCAACCGCACGATGCGGGCCTGCCATTGCTCACCCCGCAGGCGTCCTGCCAACCGGCGCCACAGGCGTTCGCCGACGCCGCTGGATGCCTCGGCCTCTTCGCGGCAGCACAGGCAGTCGAGCAATCGGTCCCAGGCCAGGAAGTCGCTGTCGGGAAGCAGGTACAGGCGCCAGCAACACCGGCCCTGCGCATCGAAGAACGCCAGGCTCTCACGCAAGCCATCGCTGTCCATGCCGGTGCGCGCTTCCACGCGCACGGCTTGCGCCCAACCGGCAAGCTCGTTGCACTGATGCGGGCGGAACAAGCACAGCACCGTGCCAAGCCCAGCCAGTTGTTGTGGACCCGGCACGCCCAGGCAGGGTACGTGCAGGACGCATGCAGTCAGGGGCAGCGTGATTGCCATGCGCTGGTCCCTCGCAGGCCGGCTGCGTGATTGCGATCCGGGCGGGGGACGCATTCGGCCGCCAATGGCAGCCGCCGCGTGGAAGTCGACGAAATGGGTCGGCACATCAGCTGTCGGGATCCTGTGCAGGGATGACCCGGTGAGCTGGCGAATCAGGGCTGGCGCTCGGGTGAGGGTACTCGGTAGGCGCGCCCGGAAAGAGCGGCGCGGACTACTTGGTGAGGATGAGCTTGTCGTTGCTGGTATGTCGCAGGCGATAGACGCTGTCGCCATGGCGTATCAATACCTCGCGCCGTCCATTGAGCAGGTGCTGGCTGCTGAGGCCTTCAGCCGCGGGTGCGGCCATCGCGGCGGGAAGCCGATCGGTCAGGGGTGCGACTTGCGAACCTGACGCAGGCAAGGATTGGAAGGGCATCGCGGTAGCTCCAGAGGGAACGCGACTTGATGATAATCATTCTCATTAGCGAGTCAATAGCCCGGCTTGGATCCTCATTTTCCGGCAGCGGCCTCGAGTCGCGCCCACGTGCCTTCGTCGTAACGCTGGACCAGCTCCAGGGCACCCAGGTTCTCGATCAACTGCGCCGGGTTGCTGGCACCCAGCATCACCGTGGAGACATGCGGATTGCGCAGGCACCAGGCGATCGCAAGCTGGGAAGGCGCTTCGCCCAGCTGTGCCGCCAACGCGCTGAAGCGCCGCGCCTTTTCGATCCGCTGCTCCTTCTGCTCCCCGAGCACCAGCCTCTGCAGCCACGCATTGCCTTCCTGGCCAAGGCGCGTATCCGCCGCGACGCCCTCGTTGTACTTGCCGGTAAGCAGGCCGGAAGCCAATGGCGACCAGGTGGTGGTGCCCAGGCCGAGCTCGGCGTAAAGCGGCGCGTACTCCAGCTCCACCCGGCTGCGATGCAGCAGGTTGTACTGGGGCTGTTCCATCGTCGGCGGATGCAGGTGCCGGTCGCGGGCGATCCGCGCGGCCTCGCGGATCTGCGCAGCCGACCATTCCGAAGTGCCCCAGTACAGGACCTTCCCCTGCCGGATCAATGCGTCCATGGCGCCCACGGTTTCCGCGATCGGCGTGTCCGGATCGGGACGGTGGCAGAAATACAGGTCCAGGTGATCCACCCGCAGGCGCTTGAGCGCCGCATGGCAGGCTTCGGTCACGTGCTTGCGGGAAAGCCCGCGCTGGGTCGGCCCCGGCTTGTCGGCAGAACCGAAGAAGACCTTGCTGGAGACGCAGTATCCATCGCGTGGCAGGCGCAGGTCCGCGATCACGTCGCCCATGACCCGCTCGGCCTCGCCATTGGCATAGGCTTCTGCGTTGTCGAAGAAATTGACTCCATGGTCCCAGGCGGTGGCGATCAGGTTGCGCGCCTCGCTGCGACCCACCTGGTTGCCGAAGGTGACCCAGGCGCCGAACGAGAGCGCTGAAAGCTGCAGGCCGGAAGAGCCCAGGCGTCTGTATTGCATGTCGTGCCTCACGCTGCGGTGCGAATGCGAAGAGTTTACCCATGACTGCGCGGGCAGCCTGTACAATCGCCCCCGCTAACCTCCGGGGAGTAGCCCACCCGCCACGAGCGGGATCCGTGCATCAACATACTTGGCCATCGCCATGGTGTACGGGGCCGAAGCTGACCGCTTCGCATGGCCGGGCAAGACCGAAGGCAGGCGCCGCGCTCGACCCGGACCGGGCGGCGCGACGTTTGCCTTCGCGTGTCTCGCGAATGCCCGGTCCTGGAGTTTTCCCATGATGAGCCTGCAAGCCCTGCTGGTTTCCACCGGCACCGTTGCCCTGGCCGAAATCGGCGACAAGACCCAACTGCTGGCGCTGCTGCTGGCCGCCCGCTTTCGCAAGCCCTGGCCGATCGCCTGGGGCATCCTTGCCGCGACCCTGGTCAACCACGCGATTTCCGCCTGGTTCGGCGCCGAAGTCGCCGGCTGGCTGTCGCCGGACGTCCTGCGCTGGGTGGTGGCCGGCAGTTTCCTGGCCGTGGCCTTGTGGACGCTGAAGCCCGACAAGCTGGACGAGGGCGAGAAGCTGCCCGCGCATGGCGCGTTCATCGCCACGACGATCGCATTCTTCCTCGCCGAAATCGGCGACAAGACCCAGGTGGCCACCGTACTGCTGGCGACCCGGTACACCCCGCTGTGGCAGATCATCGCAGGCACCACCCTGGGCATGCTGGTGGCCAACCTGCCGGTGGTCTGGCTGGGCCACCGCTTCGCCGACCGCTTGCCGTTGAAGCTGGCGCGCACCGTGGCGGCGGCGGTTTTCCTGGCCCTGGCTGCGTGGGTCGCAGTGCGCGGCGTTGGCTGAACGAAGCGATTTGCCTTGCCCGCCCGGACTGCCTCCACTAGGCTTTCGGCACTGTAACGACGCGCGCTTGGGGAAAACTGCATGTTGGAAGTCTTGGGGCGGGTCGGTTTCGGTCTGTTCGGCCTGCTGGTGCTGCTGGGCATCGTCTGGCTGTTTTCGAACAACAAGAAGGCCGTCGACTGGAAACTGGTCGTCACCGGCATTTCCCTGCAGATCGCTTTCGCCGCGCTGGTCCTGCTGGTCCCGGGCGGGCGCGAGGTCTTCGACTGGCTGGGCCAGGGCTTCGTCAAGATCCTGAGTTTCGTCAATGCCGGCTCCTCGTTCATCTTCGGGAACCTGATGGACGTCAACACCTACGGCTTCATCTTCGCTTTCCAGGTATTGCCGACCATCATTTTCTTCGCCGCGCTGATGGGCGTGCTGTACCACCTCAATGTGATGCAGGCGGTGGTCCGGGCGATGGCCTGGGCGATCACCAAGGTCATGCGCGTGTCCGGTGCCGAAACCACCAGCGTCTGCGCCAGCGTGTTCATCGGCCAGACCGAGGCGCCGCTGACCGTGCGCCCCTACATCTCGAAGATGACCGAATCGGAACTGATCACGATGATGATCGGCGGCATGGCCCATATCGCCGGCGGCGTGCTGGCGGCCTACGTGGGCATGCTCGGCGGCGGCGATCCGGCCCAGCAGGCGTTCTACGCCAAGCACCT